>DUVY01000076.1 GCA_012840805.1 Clostridiales bacterium
CGTGCTTGCCGAGAGCGTAGCAAGACGCCTAAGGGAACAGAATTTAAAAGGTCAATGCGTCCATCTTGGGTTACAAGATGTTGACATGCGCTATTGGTCAAAACAAACCAAACTACAAGAGCCGACATATTTGTCGTCTAAGATTATAAAGACGGCTATGGGCTTGTTTGAAAACTATGATTTTGACAAGCCCGCGCGCAATGTCAGCTTGACAGTATCCGATCTTTACCGCGCCGATTGCTCTCAACAGCTAGATTTTTTCAAAAGCGCCGCAAGAGAACAAAAAGCCGAAAAGCTAGAGCATACCATAGACCAAATACGCCGCCGCTTTGGATATTTTGCGATAAGCCGCGGCACAGTCGCCCAAGACAAACACTTAACAGGTCTAAACCCCAAAGAAGAAAACATCATACATCCTTATAGCTATTTCAAATAAAAATTTATATATAAGTCATTCTTAACTAAAGATAATTTTGCTAATTTAGTCTAAAAGATTATAATGAAAAAATTTGTAGAAGTCATAGCCAAATACAATCAAGAAGGACAGATACGGCCGCTTAAGATTATTTGGGAAGACGGCAGGGTATTTGACATCCAAAGAATAACCGATATCCGCCCAGCCGCCTCCTTAAAAGCCGGCGGCGTAGGCCTAAGATATACTTGCATAATCAGCAGAAAAAAGGTCTATCTTTTCTTAGAAAACAACCAATGGTTTATCGGATAATAAAACAAAAATCAACTTATTTTTTTAAAACTTGTTTTAAACTAAGCGGTATTATTAAGATATTATTAATTTTTTTGGCATAATTCTGTTTAAATTCGCTTTAGTTAAATATTTGACTATCTTTTTTTGTTCTGGTATTATTATTTTAGCGTCATCAAATACTATTAGAATTGAGGTTAGGATATGCCCAAAGTAGCTGTTTTGATGGGAAGCAAATCAGACTTTTCTATTGTTCAACCGACTATTGAGTCCCTCAAACATTTTAAGATTGATTATGAAGTAAGAGTTATTTCAGCGCACAGATCCCCCGATATAGCGAGAGCTTTTTCTATGAACGCTCAAGCAAACGGGTTTGAGGTTATCATTTGCGCGGCGGGCAAAGCGGCGCATCTGGCGGGCATGATAGCGGCATATACCACCTTGCCCGTAATCGCAGTCCCTGTTTTATCTGCAGCTTTTGATGGTTTGGACAGCCTTTTGTCCAGCGTTCAGATGCCCTCAGGCGTGCCTGTGGCGACTGTGGCGGTTAACGCGGGCGAAAACGCGGGAATTTTGGCGGCTCAAATTTTGGGCATCAAATACCCTCAAATTGCCAATATGCTCAGCGATTTTAAAGCCAAACTCAAGGAAAAAGTTATCAACGATGACCTAATGCTAAACACGGAATTAACCTAACTTTTTGACCCTACCCAAAGGGTCTTTTTTATGCGCTAAAGGAGAACAAATGAACCAAAAACTTATCTATGAAGGCAAAGCCAAAAAAGTTTATCAGACCCAAGATCCCGATATTGTAGTGGTTGAATACAAAGACGATGCCACCGCCTTTAATGGGCTAAAAAAAGGCGCTATTATTGGCAAAGGCGCAGTCAATAATAAAGTAAGCAATCATTTATTCAAACTTTTGGAAAAGCGCGGGATTCCCACGCATTACGAAAAAGAAATAAGCGACACTCAAACGCTGGTCAAAAAAGTCCAAATTATCCCAATAGAAGTAATAGTGCGCAATATCGCCGCGGGCTCATTGTGCAAAAGATTGGGTCTATCGGAAGGCGCGAAACTAAAATCAACCGTTTTGGAATACTGCTATAAAAACGACGACCTGGGCGATCCTATGATTAATGAGTATCATATCAAGGCGTTGGGGCTTGCCACGGAAGAAGAACTTGATACTATAGCCAAATATTCTTTTTTGACCAATCAAATACTTACCGATTATTTAAAAGATATGAATATAGAATTGATTGATTTTAAGTTGGAATTTGGGCGTTTTAAAGGCGAAGTTATTTTGGCGGACGAGATTTCGCCAGACACTTGCAGGTTTTGGGACTCGAAATCGGGCGAAAAATTGGACAAAGATAGATTCAGGCAAGATTTGGGACAAGTCGAAGAAGCGTATCAGGAGATATTGCGTCGGCTGATGGGCGCTTAGGAGTAAAAAATTTATGGCGATAACATACAAAGACGCGGGCGTAGATGTTACGCGCGGATACAAAGCGGTAGAGCTTATGAAAAAACATATCAAAACCACCTACAACCAAAATGTGTTGGGCGATGTGGGCAGTTTTGGCGGACTGTATTCGCTGGCGTCCGAAGATTTGATTAATCCTGTTTTGGTCAGCGGAACGGACGGCGTGGGAACTAAGTTAAAATACGCTTATTTATTAGATAAACACGACACAATAGGAATAGATCTTGTGGCTATGTGCGCCAATGACATTGTATGCCAAGGCGCCAAACCGCTATTTTTTTTGGACTATCTCGCGTGCGGACACCTTGAGCCCGAGACCGCCGCTATGATAATAAAGGGCATAGCAGATGGTTGCAAGCAAGCCGGTTGCGCTTTGATTGGCGGCGAAACAGCCGAAATGCCCGGCTTTTATAAAAAAGGCGAATACGACCTTGCGGGATTTTGCGTGGGAATAGTCAACAAGAATAATATAATAAACGGCGCCGAGATTGGCAAAGGCGATATTTTTATTGGTCTGGCTTCTAGCGGCGTCCATAGCAACGGTTATTCATTGGTCAGAAAATTAATGGGCGAAAACCCAACAGAGCTAAAAAAGATATATCCCGAACTAAACGCCCCTTTGGGCGAGGTTTTGCTTACGCCCACGCGCATTTATGTTAAGACTATTTTAACCTTAATCAAACAATACAAAATCAAAGGCATCGCGCATATAACAGGCGGCGGGTTTATAGAGAATATTCCAAGAATTTTACCCAAAGGCATAGGCGCGCGTGTAGATATTAATTCTTTTGAGATTTTGCCTATCTTTCAATTATTATGGAAAAAAAGCTCAATGACCAAAGGGCAAATCTTTAACACTTTTAATATGGGCATAGGAATGGTGTTGTGCGTATCTAAAGACATAGCGGACGATGTGCTACGTTCGGCAAAAGATTTGGGCGAAAAGGCCTATATTATTGGTTCGACCGTAAAAGGCGAAGGTGTTCAATTATGAAAAAACGCCTATGCGTATTCGCCTCGGGCAGCGGGACCAATATGCAGGCCGTAATGGACCAAATAGACCAAGGCAATATCAACGGCGAAATAGCGCTATTAATCGCTTCGGCGTCTAACATCGGCGCGATTGAGCGCGCCCAATCAAAAGAAATACCATTTCGGATATTTTCAAGAAAAGACTTTGTCTCTTCAGAAGACCGCGACAAAGCGATAATAAAAACTCTAAAAGAATTCAATATAGATTACATAATTTTGGCGGGCTATTTGGGCATTTTGACCAAAGAATTAATTTCCCATTATCCAAACAAGATCATTAATATTCACCCGTCCTTGTTGCCTAAGTTTGGCGGCAAAGGTATGTATGGCATTAATGTTCATAGAGCGGCGCTTGCCGCCAAAGAACAATATTCGGGCGCGACCGTGCATTTTGTGGACGAGGGCACGGATACAGGTCCTATCATTTTGCAGCAAAGCCTAAAAATTAATTCCGACGACGACGAATACAGCTTGCAACAAAGAATTTTAAACGAGATAGAGCATAAGATTTTGCCTTATGCCGTCAAGTTATTGTGCGAAGACAAAATAAAGGTGATTGAAAACAAGGTTGTTATAAAACAAGACTAAATTATAGGAGTGAATAAATATGAAAAAAAGGGCGTTAATTTCGGTCAGCAACAAAACAGGCGTTACGGAATTTGCTTCCCAGCTTGTTGATTTGGGATATGAGATTATTTCTACGGGCGGCACCCAAATAGAATTAGAAAAAAACGGCATCCCTGTCATTAATATAAGCAAAATAACAGCTTTTCCCGAATGCCTAGACGGCAGGGTCAAGACTTTGCACCCCAACGTGCACGCGGGGTTGCTCGCCCGAAGAGACCAAAAAGACCATATAACGCAATTGGAAGAACTTAACATCAATACTATTGATGTAGTAGCTGTCAATCTTTACCCGTTCAAAAAGACCATAGATAAGCCCGATGTTGATTTTTCAGACGCGGTTGAAAATATAGACATTGGCGGTCCTACAATGCTAAGAAGCGCAGCCAAAAACGCTAAAGATGTTTTGGTTTTGTGCGACCCCAGCGATTATAGCGAAGCTATCCAACGACTAAAGGACAAAACCGACGATTATGATTACCGTATGAAGCTTATGTATAAGGTTTTCAGGCACACAGCGGTTTACGACACTTATATAGCCAACTATCTAGCGAGAGTAAACAACATCCAATATCCCGAACAAATTACAATGGTTTATGAAAAAGTTCAGGATTTAAGATATGGCGAAAACCCGCATCAATCGGCGGCTTTTTATAAAGACGATACTAACATAACAGGCGCTTTGACCAACGCTGTCCAATTACACGGCAAGGAATTATCATTTAACAATATCAACGACGCTGACGGAACGATAGCGCTTTTAAAAGACTTAGGCGACGATGCGCCCGCCGTAGTAGCTGTTAAGCATACCAATCCTTGCGGTGCGGCTATAAGACCGACTTTGGCGGAAGCGTTTAAGGCGGCGTATGAATCCGACCCTGTTTCAATATTCGGGGGCATAGTCGCTGCCAATAGGGAGATTGATTTGCCAACAGCTTTGCAAATATCCAAAATATTTTTGGAAATAGTAATAGCGCCCTCGTTCTCAAAAGAGGCTTTGGAAGTTTTGACCAAGAAAAAAA
>DUVY01000197.1 GCA_012840805.1 Clostridiales bacterium
GATGCTGGCACTATCAGTCTCAAGATGGCGCGAGAAATTTTGGGTGTGGACCGGTACTTCATGTACGATATGTTTAAGGAGTTTCTGGTTGCAGGAGCGGTAAAGGCTTGCGGTTCCAACTCTTGGAGAGCTACTCCCGAACTGAAGGAGTATCTAAAAGCAAGAAGGGAGGCGGAACGCAATGCCAACTCAACCGAGTAATGGCGTATCATTCACCCTAGAAGAGCTTCATCAATCTATCGAGATTCAGCTCGAGCGTTCTACACTTCAAGACCTGACAGACGATAAAGCATTACAACATGCTGTGTGCGGTCTTACAGAGGAGGCCGGTGAGGTCGCTGGTCTGTTGAAGAGGGAGGTTTACCAGGAAAAGCCTATCGAGAGAGAGCGATGGCTTGACGAGCTTGGTGATGTTCTTTGGTACCTAATTGTGACAGCTCGGGCTAAGGGCATCGAACTGGACGAAGTGTTTAAGTACAACGAAGCAAAACTTGCTAAGCGATACGGACCTTTCGGTCAAGATAGTGCACAACTAACATTGGAGGGGTTTTAGTTATGGCAAAAAACGCAAACGTGTTTCACCCGAAGCATTACAACACAGGCAAGATTGAGGTCATTCGAATCATGGAGGACCAGCTTACTGACGAGGAGTACAGAGGTTACATCAAAGGGCAGGTGCTGAAGTACATCACTCGAGAGCGCACTAAGAATGGTCTGGAGGACTTGCAGAAGGCAGCTTGGTACTTAAACCGGCTCATTAAAAAGCTGGAGCGAGAGGTGCAAGAATGATTAAAACATATCATGAGGCTCCAAAGAGCCTGTTTAAGGTGATGCAGACTTACACAGATGGAGATTATGCTCTAGTGCACCTGTTTGAGAGCGACCCCACATACTACAATCTGTTTGTGCAAGCTCTTGCGCAGGGCAGGGACGTCATCCTGGACAACTCAGTCTTTGAGCTGGGGGAGGCTGCAGATGGTCCTATGTTTGCGGGGTGGGTACGTAAACTTAAGCCTACCTGGTACATCGTGCCTGATGTGCTAGAAGACGCTTCCGCAACTATAGACAGATTTCATCAATTTACCAGCGAGTACCCCGACCTACCTGGCAAACGTATTGGCGTTGTGCAAGGTGAGTCTATGTCAGAGGTTATCCGGTGTTACAAAGCTTTAGAGCCTGAATGCGATATGATGGCTTTTAGCTTTGACTTTAGCTGGTGGCTGGACCTGTTCCCTGTTGGCGGCGATGCTAACACACCTACAAAGTGGCACAGCTTTGCTCGGGGACGTGTCTGGATGCTAGAAGAGCTTCTGCGTAGGAAAGTCATCAACCGGTACAAGCCACACCATCTGTTAGGCGTTGCTCTACCACAGGAGATGAAGTACTACGCCTCTATGAAAAAGCTAGAACCTGGTAACTGGAGCTGGATACGGTCAGTTGATACCAGTAATCCCGTAGTGCATGGCCTGAAGGGCATTGCGTATGATGCCAAGGGCTTGCAGGACAAAGAGACCCAAAAGCTCCATGAGCTCATCAACTATGCTCCTGATTTTGAGCAGGTACGTCTTGTAATATCCAACACAAAAATGTTTAGGAGGTTCTGCAGTGCATAGGAGAAATTGGATTGCGTTATTTTCCCAGACAGGGGGAGAGTTGACGAGACTCTCCAAAGCCTTAGGCCGGTATCCTGATGTGGTACTCACTGATAGCAAAAAGCCTATACCTGAGGAGTTGGCGACCAACTGTACAGTTCTCCGTTTGAGTGCCAGAGCTATTAATGCTTGGTTGATGAAGGAGCAGAAAATAAATGGTGAGCCTCGCAAGAATGTGGAGCCTGGCTCCTTAATTACAGCGCACGGATATCTCCGCATTATACCTGCTAAAGTACTTGAATACTTGAACCGTGAGTGCGAAGCAAGGGTGTATAATGGTCATCCCGGCTTGATTACCGTGTACCCCGAGCTCAAAGGCAAGGACCCTCAGGTACGAGTTGCGGAGGGTATCAACTCCGGTAAATACAGCATTGTAGGCTCCGTAGTGCATGTTATGGTGCCTGAGGTAGATAGCGGCCCTGTTGTACAGCAAGTGCAGCAGGCTGTTCCGAAGAGACCTATGACACAGCAAGAGGTGTTCGACCTGCAGGCTCGCTTGTCGTTTGAGTGCTGGTACACAGTACTGAAGGAGCTATTAAAATGAGTGTGACTTTTGATAACCTTGTTAGAGCGGTTGCTCCAGATTTTCCAACAGACCGAGAGGTTAAAGCTTCAAGGGACGTTGTTTCTTGGTACAAGGTAGTCTGGTCTAGTAGAGTTCTTATGGTACCCCCTCTCAATGTAGTCAGAAACAATATGAGAGAGTTGGAGCGGTTTGCGGAGGCTGTTAGAGCCTTCGCAACCATGGACTTCTCCTCCCCTATGTACAAGTGGGATGCGTGTGACCTAAACTTGCAGCAGGCAACTGGCCACGACGTTGCAGCAGCTATTGACCAGGCGCATCACTACCTGCTGACAGGCCGAGGCGGTGCTGTAAGGACCGACGCTACAAATAGAGCGTGGGTATCCTGCGATATTGAGACTCGTCGAGTAGAGTGGGAGGATAACAAGCTCCTGTCTGTAGGTTTCGGCCTAAATGACAATACGGCACTTGCGCTGTTCGATTGCGATTGGAAATCTCCTAGCATTCACAAAGCGTTACAGGACTTGTTTAGAGACCCCGAACTCATGTTCATCTGGCAGAACGGTAAGTTCGACTGCGGTCGACTTAAGTGGCTGGAGGACATAGATGCCAGAGTTGACCAGGACACTATGCTCCAACACTATGCATGTATCAACGAAAAGCAGGGCACGCACGACCTAAAGGACATGGGCCAACTATACCTGCAGGCGCCTGCTTGGGACGATGAGCTTGACCAGTACAAACGAGAGTGGTGTCGTCAACATAAGAAGCCCCTCAAGGAGTTTATGTATGATGATGTCCCCATTGAAACTCTGATTCCGTACATGCAGAGAGACTGCATCGCAACATACCGACTACACGATGTTTTTAACAAACTGGCTCGTCCGGGCTCGGAGTTCATCTACAGCCAGCTTATTAGAGCTTCTAATGTGTATATGCAGATTGAGCTGAACGGTCAGAGGCTTGATGTTGAGTACCTTGAAGAGTTAGAGTATGATTTGGAACAGAGAATTAGCGAGGCTCAAGCCAGACTAGATGCAGTGGCTGAACACATTTGGAACCCTGAGCTGTATAAGCAAATGACTGGTGCAAAGAGCGCCAGCGATAAGTTTAAGCCTACCTCTCCTAAACAGCTCAAATGGATGCTACAAGAGCTTCTGGGCTACCCCGTGCCCTCAACAGATGCGACAATGCTAGCAACGCTACTAGCAGAAGTGGAGAGCGGTAAAATTGACAATCCTGACGCAAAGGATTTTATTGAGGCTATCGGGGACGTCCGTAAATACTCTAAGTATCTCGAGACCTACGCGCTGGGTATGCGGGACGTTGTGTGCCGTGACCACCGTGTTCGCTGCACATTCAATTTGCACGGCACAGAAACAGGCCGCCTATCTTCGTCGGGACCGAATATGCAAAACATTCCGCGTAACAAGCTTATCAAAAATCTTCTTGTGGCAACCCCTGGATGGAAGTTCCTCCAGCTCGACTATAGCCAGGCAGAGCTCCGAGTTCTAGCAATGCTATCCGAAGACCCTGCACTCATCAAAATATATCAAGAGGGCAAGGACTTGCATGATACTGTTGCGGATATGATGTTTGGCGAAGGCGGGCACCTGGACAGGGAGAAGCGTAACCTTGCTAAAACTATAAATTTTGGTATAGCGTATGGCAGAGGCCCCTCCTCCATTGCTGAAAAGTTTGGTAAAAGCATGGCGGAGTCTCGTCAAATTATTGAGCAGTGGTTCAAGCCTATGCCCAAGGTAAGGGAGTTCATCAACAAGCGTCGTAGGATGGCTATCAAGGGTGAACCTTGTGTAACTCTTTTAGGCAGACAGAGGCACTTCGTTATTACTAACGAAGCAATGCACCACATTCAGAACGAGTATATCAACACGCCCATTCAATCCCTAGCATCGGATTTCACGTTGCTGTCCCTGTTAAGTATTCACGACTACATTGAAGAGAACTGGAAGGGTAAAGCTCGCATTACAACTTCCGTGCACGACTCCATCCTCCTGGAGGTAGTTGACGGGGACCCCGAAATGATGCTGGAAATTGCAAAAACATGTATCCAAATTATGTCAGAAACCCCTCTAAAGTACGTGCCTGATTGCGTTGTACCATTCACAGCAGATGCAGAGGTTGGGTACAAATGGGGCGAGTTGACAGAACTTGATATGCAGACAGGATTGGAGAAGACTGATGAGAATTCTTAACAAAGGTAAGTATCTTCAATACCTCCCACAGGAGGACGGGCCTAGCCCGTCTCTCTTGTTGGGAGTTCGTCAGCGTAGAAATGACCCTTGGTACACTGTAGAAAACAATCTAGTAAATCAGATAGTGCTAGGGCTGCCAAGAGAGGCTTCTCAGCCCATAGCGCCTCTTAAGTACCCTGAGGGCCTTATGGACTTTCAAATTAAGGATGTTCAGAAGATGGTAGCGTTGAAGCATTGCTTAAACGCCAACCCTATGGGCTTGGGTAAAACTGTTGAAGCTATTAGTATGCTCCGTGAAGCAGAGGCTCGTAATGCTTTAATTATCACACCCAAGATAGTTATGCATCAATGGCAAGACCAGCTCAGCTCTTGGTGGCTAGGCGACGAGCCTCGAGTGCATATATACGACCCGGCCCTCTGCAACCAGCCTCGGGATGATGGCTCCATATGGATTATAAACTACGAGAAGTTTCAGAACGAAGCAGTGCTTAATAAGTTTAGAAACTTTCAGTGGGAGTACTTGATACTGGATGAAGCCCACCGTATCAAGAACAGGGGAAGTAAGCGTACCAAGGCTGTTAAGATGCTACCCGCGGCACATCGGCACGCCCTGACGGGTACTCCTATCTTGCGATATGTTGATGACTTATGGTCTATACTCAACTTCCTAGATGTGTCGTACTCTGGTAATAGCTATTGGAACTTCGTCAACTATTTCTGTAAGATTGATGAAACGCCCTGGGGTCGTAAGATTGCGGGACTTACAGACGACCCTGTAAAGGTAGGTATACTGAACACTCTACTGGACATTATATGTGTACGTAATAACTCCGTAGAAGTAGCGCATGGTAAAATACGGAGCACTGTCAAACTTCCCATGACTGCTTCTATGCGCAAGGTGTATCGAGACCTTCGCAATCTAGCTCTTGATGAGCTGCCGGAAGGTCTGACGGTTGCGAACGGGGCCGTTCTAACAATGAGGCTTCGTCAACTTACCTCGTGGCCAGGGTTGTTTATCCAAGGAGAGGTAGGTCCTAAGTTTGAGTACATTTTGGATGTGTGCCAGGATAACCCCTCAGAAAAGATTGTTGTTTTTTCTGTGTTTGAAAAAACAGTAGAAGCTCTCGCCTCTTACTTGAACCAACATAAGGTAAGTGCAGTAACTATTACGGGGCAAAACAAAGTGTTAGAAAATGAGACGAACAAACACAGCTTTATACAAGGTAAAACTCAAGTGCTTATAGGTACTATAGGTGCTATGGGGCAGGGATACGACGGCCTACAGGAGGTCTCTAGAACTATGATAGTTCTGGACAGGGACTGGTCCCCTGAAATCATGGAGCAAGCGGAGGACAGGTTGAAGAGAATGGGGCAACAGTACCCTGTGAGCATACAGTACCTGGAAGTGACGGGCTCCTTTGATGCTTATGTAACCAGAGTGAACCGGCATAAAGCTGAGGACATCAGAGCCGCACTGGAGGTGACAGGTTGAAGATTCTAGTATTTGACCCCGGGGAGAGTACCGGTTGGGTTTTTTGGGAGGACGGCATCGTAGTGTCTGGGGGTACCTGCGGTAAAAACCACAGGGAGGTTGCGGACAAGATACACATCTTCAATCCGGACATTGTAGTGTTTGAGCGTTTTAACCTATACCCTGGTAAGGCGCAGAGCCTTTCCTGGAACACATTCTACCCTTGCGAAGTAATAGGGGTGATTCGGTACATTGCGGAAAGCGCAAACATGGAGATTGTAGAGCAAGCCCCTAGTGTCAAGAAGTACTCTGGCCTTGTTAGAAAGAACGAGAGTTGGCTGTGGGATGACCTCAAAGCCAAAATGCAGGGTAAGGTTACGGAGCACACCTGGGACGCTCTACAGCATCTTCAATACTATCTCCGCAATGGCGGCAAGGCCTACGGCCTAGAGCCCGCACCCCTGCGGAAAAGTTGACGAGGATAGAAAAAAGCCGAGGCGTAATTGCCTCGGCTTTTTTACAACATAATCATCTCCACGCCATCCGCCCGTAACTTTTCGGCCAACTCTGCCCAAGTGATAGATTTGCCAGATTCTATTGGTTCAGGCACAGATGGCTCAGGCTTCTCAGGTTCGTCTACCGTTTCTTTTCTCCATGCACCAATCACATTATACACATAGCGATGCTCTAGCGGAGTATTTACAATTTCGAACCTGCCAGTCTTAGATCTATCTCGTACCTGAATCGACGAGCCGCCACCGTCAAGGTTGATAGCTTCCGTGCAACCTATCCCCACAAGGTAGTCCCGCAGCTCAATTAGCGTCATGCCGGGCTTGCCGGGCTGTCTCCCGTCTACCGTGACAAACAACACCGAGTCGCCACGCAACGCCACAGCAGACCGAGGATGGCGGTCTCTGAACAGTGCGTCGCCGGTGTTTATCTGTTGTGGCTCACCACGGAAAATCAATACCGGAAAGGCGGAAATCATATCAGTCCAAGCAACCTGTCCAGTGTCTTTATAGATGCGGTCAAAGTGGACTTGTCCGTTCTTATCTATGCCGAAGCCCCATCCGTTTCCGCCGTCGGCTACGACCTTGCCACCTTCGAACACCGTGCCGATTGGTTTTACTCCATGCGCAAGCGAAGCGTTGATTGCACCCTCTAGCGTTGCGTCTTTTGCATAATTTGCATTAGCCCAATCAAGTACCTTGCCCATAGCGTCGCCTGCATTTACACGAGCAGGGACAGGGCGCAAGATGTATTTATCAAGAGGGTATTCCTCGATATGTATGTAGTTAGTAGGCACAGAATACTCTACTCCGGGCAGTTTGCCCCAGCTCTTCCATCCACGACCAACAAGGTCTGTCTCCACTACACCGTAATCAATACTCCGTGCTTCGACTACTTTTCCATTGCCTAGATACACTCCAACATGGCCATTCATATGAACCATCAAGCCCGGTATTTCAGGGATATTGGAGATGTCGCCCTTCTCGGTGCAAAGGTTCAGCATACCGTTGGCCGTTGTGTCGGGAATACCGTTTGTGCCGTAATAACGCAAAACACCGTCGCCTTTATTGCCCCAAAGAAAGTGTTTGATTAGACCAATACAATCATAGACTTTTTTGCCGAATAGGGCTTTTGCTTTGGCTTGGTATGCGGAGGTATAGTGCGCTGGATAGAGTTTGATAAGCTGGCTTAATCGGCCTTGGCTAAACGTATAGCCCAAACCTCCCCAGACATAACCAGAGCCGACTTGTGCTTTACAGAGTTCGGCTAATTGCAAACCTGTCATAATCACTCCCCCTATTCGTCTTTTCGGGATTGCTTAAATAACTGGTGCCCATACACGGCCGCACCAGCGCAAAGGATACCCTGCGTAATGGCCGTAAACGCCGCCATAATGCCTTCTTGCGCCGTAGTGATAATAGATGTGCCCAGTACCCATCCAAGCGCCAACATCACGCCAGCGCCGCCCAGAATCAAGGGTATGTATTTGTCCTTTACCTCGCTTTTCTTAAGCCCAGCACCGATGCCAAGCAAGACAGGAACGAGAACCAATAAACCGGGTTGAATGTATTCAGTAAAATCCATGATTAGCCCCCCATAATCTTAGTCAAAACAATGCCGCCAGCACCGCCCACTAAAAAGCTTATTACTGCACTGATTATCTTGTCCAACAATAGGCCGGGGCGTTTTTCCAAAGCGGATATGCGGTTATCATGTTTTAATATTTCGTCATCGTGCCTCTTTATCATTTGTTGCATCTCGATGGTCAAATCTGATAGCTTGCGTGTCAGTTCTTCGGTCGCCCTGATTCGTTCCAAGTCCCTCCCAAATCTCTCATCAACATTTTTGTGATTGGAGACACAGTATTCCTTCGATACAGTTTCCATGTGTTATGCTCCTTCTGTTTCGGCCAACATCGCCAACAGCTCGTTGTATTCTGTTTCTGTCAGGCTACCGACCGCGAAAAACACGTCGATTTTCGTTCGCAGGCCGTCTGTTTGGCCCCGTTCAATCATTCGCTTGATTACGTTGTATAGCATATCAGTTCACCCCTAATTCAAGTAGTGTGGTGCGGAAGGATAGGTCAAGAATTAACGCGTCATACTCAGCTTGGAGTTGTTCTAGGGGGTCTATTGGTGGCGGAGGCGGAACCTCCAGCATCCAGGACGCAGTTTCTATGTTGAATCTAGGTAATAATCCAGAGGCCTTCGGCGGCACTGTGGTGGTTGTGTTATCTGGAATTATATAGGACATTTCACCAGTTCGCCTAGTTTTTACTGGATCTATTGGGGCAGGCATTTCGCCTGTAAACCAACCAGCTTCATCATAGCAGTACACTATCATGGTTTACCTCCTTAATATTTAATACAGGGGAATATGTTTACGGTCTTACTATTACCGCCTCCTGCTAGAGAGGTTGTACCAAGACCGACGTCGGCTACCGTTGAAGGGATCCATAAACCTCTGTTTCCGATATTTGGCAGCGAGAATGTCCCAGGTGTTCTTTCCTGAATTTTGCTGTCTTGGATTTTTGTTACAGCTCCAGTAGATTGATTTACCTCGTAGATCGCATGTGTAGTGTATAAAAGATTCAAATCAGAATAGGCGCCGACAACACTTTCACCTTCTGTAGTGATGACCGTAGTGGCCGATAAAGAACCGTTTGAGGTATTTACCGTTAGCCTAAAAATTCCACCATTAGAATTATTACAAAACATATAGTCTCCCACCCGATGCACCCCGCTACCTGCATTGCCGCCTGATGCTCCTCCAAGGCCTGTAATGGTGGTATTTTGAATTCTGCTAACCTCTCCAGTAGACGTATTAATTCTAAACGCACAGTATCTTGTGCTTGTTCCTGAAGCCACAGGACTGAAAGCATACAGAATATCCTGAAAAACAATGCACGTTGGTCGTTCGAGATCTCGTGAGTGAGTCATCTCCTGAACTTTTGTAAGTGCTCCATTGGGCATGCTTATTGAATAGGTTCGTACACTCTTCACAAGATCGGGATTTATTGTACTACCTCCAACATCAAATAAGAAGGTATCATTATAGATTGCATAGCCTGCATCACCCCAGAACTCCGTAGGCATAGGAAGGGCTGTCATCGATATTGTTTTATTTATCTTATCCACTTTTAGAACATTCATGCGATGAGTGGAGGAAGACCTATGATATCCGATGTTTGTTCCATAAGTTGTTACCGGATAGGTGTTAGTACTGGTTACTGAAGCACGACCTTCCACAAACATCCCATCGTCCGATAAAAACCTTACGGAAACTGTATTAGAAAACATGCTATCAAAAACAAGCCCGTTTGTGGATATTTTTCCGTTTAGGCTAGACGCCGGATTAAAGTCATAACCAAAGAGCTGAAAAAGCCTTGGATAATCTTCGATACTCACTTCCCCTCCGAGGGCTGCAACATATCCAGCAGGTGGCGTACCATAAAAGGCAGTTGTAACACTTCCAACTGGAACAGAGTCAGAGGCCTGTACACCGTACGCATCTAGAGTGCTAGAATAGATTAAATGCAACCAACAGCCAGCTTTAAAAGATTGCACTGCTGAACCTTCCATTGTTTTAATCGACTTAGCGCCCGTACCGTTTACATCCAGCGTCGCCCCATCCGCCATGTCGGTGTGCAATTTAATACGCACCGTTGCGCCGTCTTTCAACAAAAAACCCGGCTGCGCTAACGTCAGGGCAGACGCCGTGCCTGATGTTTCCCCAGAGGCAGCGAGAAACTCGTCAAGCTTTGCCTTGTTAAGCGGCGAACCCTCTACCAACGGCTCGTCCGCCCGTTCGTGGTATTCATGTCTTATAAAATTATGGCTGTCGTCGTACACGGCATACCTATTAGGTTTGGTTGGTAGCCGGTCAATGTTTGGTAGCATATTTACCCTCCTTGTACATAAGTTTCACCCGCATAATGCTCCCCGCAGTATGTAATCTCCGGCTGTAATGTGATTACCTTTTCCGTCACCGTCACGGACACGGTAAACGCCGTGTTAATACTGACCGGGTTAGGCGCGAGCGATACGTCGGTAATCTGCGTGATGGTTAATGTCGCCATATCACACCTCCCCGCAGTACAGCTCTCCGCAGTAGTACCACGCCTCGATCAAATTGCGGATGTTTTGCTCAATCTCGCATAACAGCCGCTCGATGTTGTTTGCGCCCTCGACAGTCAACTGGTCCATCGTCTCAGGCAGGTCGATTGTGCCGTAAAACCCTTCCTTTAGGGCTTGCACATTGCTGAGATAGGTAGCCATTTGTGACTGTGTTGGGATGTCCTCTGCCGCCCAGTCGGTCTTGGGTTCGACCGACACTATGTGGCCGAGGTCAGCGAGCACATCAGCCAGATAAGCCACATTGTGGCCGACCCGGTTGAGGTCAGAGACGTTATAGGCTCCTTTGAGGCCGTCCAACCACTCGGTGCGCTCAGCCTCGGTCATGGCTTCCCAGCCTTTGGCGTTCAACTCCTTGACTCGGCGCACATCGTCTTGACTGCGGTCTGTTATACAAGGCATCATGCCGTAGTACAGGGTATAATTGTATGTACCCTCCAAGCCGTTTGCCGAATAGGCTTCAAGGTGCAGGACGTAATTGTCATCCTCTGCGCGAGGTACAACAGCTTGCCATTCGCCAGCACCCACAAGCGTAAAAGTAGTTGCTTCGCCGTTGACCGTGCCGTACAGGTAGATGATTTCAGCACCTACCCATACAGATAATGTCCTGGTCATCCTACCACCTCGACGCTGATAATCATCGTTTCTCCTGTGTCTGCGGGGTTAGGCGTGATGGATACGCTGCTTATAACAGGCACAGATGTATCTAATGTACCAGTGATAGTAACCTCGGAATATTTCCCCGCCGCGTCAGTGGCGCGTACTACAATGGTGTTGCTACCATTCGCAAGAGTCAGAGACTTGGTAAACGCACCGCCAGACACAGCTACAGCGCCCTGGTCAGTGCCGTTGAGCTTGATAGTCACAGTCACGGACGAGCTTGTCGCGTCGTTTGTGGTGCCTTGCACGACCAGAGCCGCGCTGTTCGTGATAAAGCCGTTTGCAGGGCTGGTGACGTTGAGCACAGGCGGTACAGTGTCCACCGTATAGGTTCTGCTGACCTGTGTGGCGGCGTTGCCGTCGTTATCCGACACATTTATTGTCACCGTATGCGAACCGTCAGACAGCGCCGTCTGGGGCGTGTACGTGCAATCGTAGCCGTTTGTCACAGCGTTACACACCATGCCCGCCGCGCTGTTTCCTATTGCGCTCCCGCCATCGAGTTTAAGAGCAAGCGAGGAAATTTTAATTCCGGACCCGCCCGCCTCGTCGCGCAACTGAAATACTATCGGTTGCTTATTGTTTGTGACGTACGACCCCGCACCGGGCGAAGTAATGTTAATGGTCGGCTTGACCGTTTCCAACACACGCAGTTTCAGCGCATTGCCCACTGTGTCGTCAGTCGTGTCTACTGTCGTGACCGTTCCTGCTGTATTGGTCGCCTTTATTTGCATGGCGTACACGTTGTTCGGTTGATGCCACGATGTAGTGCCCGGAGCGGTTAGTGTTGCTTCGTATTTGCCTGTAGCACTGTTATGATTAAGCGTGTACCACGTGCCGTTTAGATAGGCTTGTACCGATTGTATTGCCACGAGCTCACCTCCTCGAATTTAACTGCGTTGATTCTTGACTCGTAGACTGCCATCATATCACCTCTTTAGCCAGAAGCTTGGACTACAGCAGTGCCTGTCCAACCTCCATTGAATTCTATTGCGTTCTCTATCAAATCACCGTTTGCTGTACCATACTTGTTGGGAGCAGAGACTGCATCTCCGCCCAGCAGCTCGGGATACCCAGTGTACTTCATTGAGACCTGCTGTCTCTTCTCATAGAAGTTGCGGAGGTAGGTTGTAAGCGCTGCCAGCTGGCTATGCTCGGTTATAAACGGGTTATCTAACTCTACATCAAGACCTCTGTCAATCTTCGTGTTAGTGTATGTCTCAAAGAAGGTCTTGCTGGAGGTCACCTTCTTACCCGACACAGCTACAGAAACAGCTACACCAGGAGTAGTAGGAGTAACCGTTAGAAATGCACAGTTGGCAAAGTACTGAGCTGAGTCTAAGGTACCTCCGGTTACGGTTGCGACTGGGTCGACGGCTGTAGGGTAGCTTACTTGGATTTGTTCTTGACCTGATAGAACATACTCGCCGTCGAACAGAGGGGTTGCGGAGTCCTCTACGTTGTAACTGTACACGCTGATGTTGATGGAATGAAGTTCCTCTTGGATTTCAATCCCCGGGTCTCCTAACTGTTGCTCCCGTCCAATAGTCCTTTCAGACCTTTCAGGGAACACAAGGTCTTTTATGGCCACATAGCCATTAATAGGGTTGGTGGTTAGTATCGTTCCAGTAGCGCTTGCAATATGCTGGAGTAGCTCATTAGTATTCATAACTGGAATAGGGGCCTTGGTAGTTAGGGTATCCAGGGTCTCAGATATCTCATAAGGAGTTTCACCCGTTACTTCTCTTAGGAGGTCTGAGTTGTCGAGTATCTCTCTTGCAATGTCTCCAAAGGTCCTGGATGTGTTGGTGAATGTACCCTTTCTGTACTCGTTGTTCAGAAAGTCCAGTCTTGAACCCATAGCTACAGTGAAGGTTGATTCATCTGCTGGGATGACTACGTCTGATAAGAAGTAGGTCTGGGGGTCTAGCCACTCAACTACACCGGAGGGAAGCTTAAAGCCCCACTGCCAGGAAGCCTTCTGCTTAGCCTTAAAATACTTGGAGTACCCGTCAACCAGAAGGGGGTCGAATTCTCCAGCGAAGTTGCCTAGAGAAACCTCGGCTGTGTGAACAGGAAGCTCTTCAGATGTAACAGACACAGAACTATGCGTCCTAGCGTTATAAACATCGTATTCGTCGAAGTTCAAGTAAACACCAAAGACGACCTCAGAGCACCAAGCCCTCCAACCAGGGTTGGACCAGCCCTCGATTCGCATCTCAATCTTTTTGACTCCACTGAAGGGAGTCTCAATAAATTGAGTAGGTTGCGCGATGGAGGTCACAAGGTACGTTTGAATTATTTCGTCACTAGCGTCATAGCCCGTGACTACCAGTCTGGTGGGCCAGGAGCCGTGCAGTGTGTCCCACGCACAATACAGTCCGGGAATCTCATACACATCAGCGAAGGTAAACACTATTCTAGAGTAGGAGTCCTGGGAGTGCTCCAACTGGTCATCCCACCAGTTCGTTCCATCGATGAGGGAGTCGTTAGCTTCCAGTACTTCTGCTGTACCTCCAAGAACCCACCTGTTGTGCTCGCACGTAGCAATGTCCCTGAAGTCGGTGAACTCGCCATCAATGACCCTGCTTACGTCAGCCAGGGGGCTAGTGTCGCTGGAGAGGGCTGTAGCTCCCTCTCTCATGCCAGGAGGCACAACCTCGATTGAGAATCTAAGGTAGCCCTGATTCCTGAAGGGAGACTCGATGGCCGATATCCACTCAGGGGAGACGTTCAGAGACATGCCCTAGACCCCCTTACCTGTATCTACTAGGTTAGCAACGCACTGCTCATAAGCAGTTGGAACTCCAAACTCGTCTACATTGTACGGTTTGTCAGTTCTGTCACCAACATAGAACACTCTGGAGATTCTCTCCCCATTTACTCTGCTATAGTATGTGAAGGTGAAGTAGAAGTTATTCTCCCAGAATCTCAGAAGGGTCTCCCACTCTTCCTTCTCGAGGTAGGACCACTTGAGCTCGGTCTTCTCTTGGTCACGACCAATCTTCTGAGCAGTGACAATACCTACGGAGCTTCTACCTGCATTCACTAGTGTGGTGATAGTGTTCTTTGCAGAGTCAGTGTCCGGGTTTGGCAGCAAGATAGTCTCGCTGCCATCCAGACTTGAAATTGAAAACATTGTCTTTGGTCTAACACTCATCAATAACCACCTGCCTTAATAGGTTTGGCTCCTACTCGAACCTCACCGCGCTTAGCGGACTTGTAGGTAAAGGTGTCCCATTCTTTGCCGCCAATAATGACGTGTACTTCGACCTTCTGGTCAGCTGGGGGTCCGTCGCCTCGAACGGCCTCTGCTATTTTATCCACTAGTTCTTTCATCTGAGGACTATCTCCGAGAGGAATGACAGCCTCATCGTACTGGCCCTCGCCTATTAAGGCGTATGTTGGGCCTGTGACCACACCGCCTGCGGCCATCTGGGGGATACGCGGAATGCTCAGAGGTGGTATCTCTGGCGGTTTTGCCGTTATCCGGATGTCAAGGTCAAAGCCAAGCAGGTCAGCGATACCCTCGACAGCTCCGAGTATCAGGTTGATGAGCCCGACAAGGGCGTTGAAGATTGCGGATATCATAAGGTTTATGAGCCAGATAACGCCGTTGACTATGAGCTCAAACACGCCTATGATGGAGTTCCCTATACCTACGAGAATGTTGACGAGGCCCTGCAGCGCTCTGCGCCAATTGCCTGTAAACACGCCCACAAGAAAGTCGATTAAGCCTCTAAACATGACCAGCAGGCCTTCAATTACGCGCATAATATTGGAATACACGGTAGATACCGCATCCCATATGGAGCCGAAAACGCTTACGATAGGCGGCCCAAGCGCACGTACAATCCACTCAACCAGCGGGCCGAGTACGTTGTTCCATAGAGCCATTACAAGCTCTATCAAACCACCTATAACACCCATCACAGCCTCGAACACAGGTTTCACCGTGCTCTGCCAAAGGGACGCAAGGCCCTCTCCTATCTTGATGAATATAGGTCCGAGCACTTCTTCCCAAAGCAACTTAAATATGTCTATGAGAGTGCTCACACCGTCGAAGATAGCTGTGAACACAGGCATGAGTGTCTCGTCCCACGCTCTGGCTATGGTGTCAAATACGTCTGCTAGTATCCCGCTCAGGTGTAGCCACAGTTCGCCGAGTGTTATTAACACCGGAGCCAACGCATCACCAATTTCTCCGATGATAGGTTGGATAGAGTCGCTCCAAAGCGTCATCATGCCTTCGCCTATCGTGGTCAAGAGGTTCATGAGCGGCTCTGACACTATGGTCAGCCCCTCAAGAAGCGTGGCCCATAGGTTACCAAGCTCAGCAGCAAAGGACTCACTGTGGGTATACAGCAGATACACAGCGGCCGCAATGCCTGCTATGGCCAGCGCAACCGGCCCTACGATCTCTAGCAATGGTAGTAGCGCACTGCCAAACTGTGTGAAGAAACCTACAATAGGACCAAGTACGGAGAGAAGCTTCATCGAGGTGATTACACCCATGATTGCTAGACCTATGTTAGCAAGCGTGCTCTCGTGCTCGGTGAGCCAGTCTGAAAGCCTTTCTAGGTTGCTCCCGAGGTTCTCAACAAACCCTGACACCGTGTCATCATTAACGAATATGCCGAAGAACTCAAGTAACCTAGACTTCATTGTCCGTATGATGGCGCCCATCGAAGCAAACACACGCTTGAATCCCTCAACAATCTTGCTCCAGTTATTGAACGTTGCGGAGATGGTGCTCGTCCACTGCGGGAACTTGTTGATGAGATTCGCCTCAAAGCTGCTAGAGTCCCAGGACACAATCTCGTGACCGTCCATCTGGAAGCCTAAGAACTCGAGTATCGAATCCCGTACTCCATGTGCCTTCATTCGAACCTCGTCGAGTTTAAGCTCCATGTCTGCGATGGCCTGTGCAAGAGCAGGGTCCAAAACCTCGCCCATCCCGATTCCGCCGACGCCTGCCGCAGCAGTATCTTCGGACAGGACATTCAACTCATCGAAAGGAGCAAGTAGCTTCTTAACCCTGGCTGCAGCGCCATCGGCAGCCTCACCGACAGCATCAATAGCATCCGCCTCGTCTTCAAAGCCGTCTATTGCTCCTCCTAAACCCTCGGTTGATACGCCAAACAGGGATGTTATGAATTGGATGGCTACACGCACTGCCATGACAAAGCCGTTAACATACGCAATAGCTGTTGCTAGGGGTCTGATGAAGGCATCGCCAATGGCTCTGCCAAGTTGCGAGATCTGCTCCTTAAAAATACGAAGCTGGTTCGCGGGGGTTTCAATGTTCCGAGCGAAGTCACCTATAGTTCGGGTGACGCCTTCAGTATCTGTGGCTAGCTGCTGTGTTGCTTTGGACGTTTGCTCAATAATAGCAATGTAACGCAAAGCCTGCCTGTTAGCCTCAGACATGGCACCCACCTTCTCCTGCAGGCCGTATCTTAAGGCGATGGTTTGCAGAGTTGTGTTTCTGATATCAATACCGTACTTACGCACAGCACGGGACATGCCCTGCATGCCAGCGGCTAAATTCTCTGTGACTTGTTCAATGTCAACGTTGAACAGAGACGCGATATCGTTTGCTGCTCTCGTCAACGACAAAGAAAGTATCTTTGCGGACTCTGCAGGCATTTCGATAGCACCTGCAAGCTGATAGAAATAGCCTGCGTGCCTCATAATGTTGCTGGGGTCAAGACCTAAAGTTTCTGCCATCTTATCAACGAACTCTCTAGCAGAGTCTACCGCACTGCCCATAGCAACCGTAAATAGGTTCAAGTTCTCAACGTACCGAATACTTTGAGTAACGGCCTTGCTGAGCCACTCGCCAACCTTAATGGCCGTTAGGCCTGCAAAAGCAGTCCTAAGCCTGTTTGTCAGTATCGAAGCTTGTCTTGTAGATTGCCCGAACTTAGTCAGGCTAGTAATAGACTCTTTTAGCTTACTAACAAAAGAGCCAATGCCAGAAACAGCACGCTTGAAACCTTGGCCAAGCTTACCCATAGCTGTAGTAACCTGCTTGGCTTTCTGCCCCATTGATGTGAAGGTACTCGAAACAGAGCGCCCTTCGCTCTGGAGTTTTTGCCAGGCAGTAGCAAGACGAGCTTGTGCCATGGCATTCTTATCCGCCGCGGCGGAGTCTTCATCCGCTCCTTGCTTAACACGTCTGAACGCTGAAGCAACAGCTGTTGCAAGTTGCGCAACCCTAGAGAACGCTGTAGCAGCTTTGTCCTTGAAACCTTGGAGTTTAGGAGTGATGCTATCAAACATTGTTCTGAACCTAGCACCGAAACTCTGGAGTCTCTGGGTGACGGGGTCAAAAGTTCCTGCAAGCTTAGTCTTGGAGTCGTTCATCTTACTATTGAACTGGGCAGCTTTAGCCTGCACTGTGCCTAGAACTTTTTGGAACCTCTGCTCACTAGCTACTAGTTTGTCTATCTGGGGTGTTGCACCACTAACAGAAGTGCGTACAGCTTCAAGAGCACGCTTCATCTCTGTGAGAGACTTAGTGGTAATCTTTTCCGTGCTATTGAGTTTCTGCAGTTGGTTTTGCAGAACATCAAGAGTTGATGATAATGCCTGAGCAGGCTGCGAACCTGTAGGCAGTTTGACGTCTCCTACGTCCTTCAACTTCTTTTGAAGGGAGGTGACGTCCCTCGTCAACCTCTTAATGGATGCGTTAAACGAGGTAGCAGACCTTTTACTTGCACCGAAGTTGTCAGTTTGTGCCGCCGCGGCCATGGTTGCTCCGTACTTATCTAACAGGCCAATTGCTTGTTCTGTAGCCTGCTTTAGGGAGCTAACATCACCTGTAAACGAATACTGAACGTTCTCTTCAGCCAAGGGTCTCACCACCTTATTAGTTATTTACGAGCTAGCGCCCCCATGCGCTCCTTGAAGCGTGCCTCCATTGCAAGGTATCCGTCAACGTCCACCTCATCAGCGCGCTTCTTTTTAGCTCTTGCATCTTTTGTATCCTTCTTACGAAGCATACGTTCAATGATGACTTTGGGGGATGTGGGCTTTTTAGCTCTACCGTAGTATCCTGCCCAGTATCCTGCCTGAACCCCGTTTAGCTGTTGGTCAAAGATACGGTCTGTGTACCCAGCAACGCACGCCTTAAAGACATCCAGGGACAGGTCCAAGACACGGTCAGGGTCCAACCCTATCTGAAAGCCTATTCTAAAAAGGTCCAGCCAGGTCTGGGCAACTATTCCCCCGCAGTGTCCTCGTCTACGTCAGAGGCACCGGCGCGAGCGGCCTCGAACTCTTCGTCAGTAGTACCCATAATACCTTGGATAACTTCCTGCAGCTGGTCCATAAGGTCCTTCAGGTTGTAATTGTCAAGGTAGTAGTTCTGGAATTCCTCGCGAGTAAATTGGGGACGCATCTTGCCAGTCTTGATATCCTGCACATTGGGATTGGCACAGCAGAAAGCAGCATAGATAATACCAATTTGGTCTTCAACCGTCATATCCCCGATACCTTTGAAGACCTCAGTGTAGGGCTTGTGGTTGTGCTGTCCCTGCACCATATACGCAACGCGCAGGGTAGTAGCCAGAGGGTATTCCTGGCCGTCTATAACAGTAAACATATTGTACACTCCTTTAATTAGTGGAATTAGGCCTCGCCCGCCACCTTGCGGTAAGTTGACGAGGCCCTCTTCTTAATGCTTAAGGCGTTCCGCCTTAGTCCCCGCCTTCATCACCTTAGTCCCCGCCTTCATCACCTTCGTCCCCGAGGTCGCCTCCGCCAGGAAGGGTCAAGGTGACCGCGCCGGAGCCCGCTATGTCGGATGTCAAGTTAATCTTGTCATCTGGCGCTGCCGAGATGTTGAAGGAATTTACGTACCCCGTGCCCTCGAAATAGGTATTCTCATCGAGGTAGATACCAATCGTGAGAGGGTCGCCGCTCTCAAAAGCATTGTAAAGACTCTCCTGAGAACCGCCAGAAGCAAGCGCTACGGTCCCATCCGTTGAGATGGACCAGTCCTTGATAGCGGGTACTTTTTCCTTGTACTGCATACCGAAGGCCAGAATCTCGATGATGTCCTTTTCAAGCGTAAGGTCGACGCCCGAAATGTACGCGAGGGTTTCTGCACTGGAACCCGAGCCGATTTTAACGCTAGCCGTTAGACCGGTGAAAGGCTTTTCAGCCATGCTAATCACTCCTTTACAATAGTTGAAAATGTGAGCTGAAACTCGTGTAGTTTTTCAGAACTTCGTCCGAGATAAAGTACGGCTCCTTGGAACATGCATTGCAGCAGCGTGTCGTCTGTGTATCTGTGCAATGCGTCCTTAATAAGCTCTGACCACTCAGCCCCCTCAGGGTAGGTCTTTGTTCGTATCACAAATCGAATGATAGGGGTAAACAGAGACGCTCCTTCTTGGGGTGTCGTAGCTCTCGGAGCAAAATACTCCAGTGAAGACATACCGTCCAGGAGAACGATACCACAGCCCACGTCAGACAGACTAGGAAGTTCTCCTATGAACTTGGGTTTAACTGCCTTAGGGAATACCTCTAATGCATAGATATACTCCCCAAGTTTGCTGAGTTTGGCCATAGTACCATCACCCCTTCGGTGCCGCCTTCTTTATGCGGTATCTTATTCTACGCTTTAAGCGCCTTACTGCCTTGTTAAAGGGGTCACTTATGTAGTGGTCTGTCCCCTTGATAGGGTGTTTGAAGTCTCTACGCTCGTGCTGTATACCAGCATAGTTGTAGCCTCCAGGAGAACGAGCACTAGCACCGGCCAGTATACCCACTCTATCTCTGATGTTCTTAGACTTGCGGACGTAAACACTGCGTTCGAGCTTGCCTGTTTTGAAGGGCGTCCTAGCAATCGCCTCAGCCTTAATTTTAGGTATTTCTTTATCAATCTCAGCGTCGGGTATTGTGTCCAACTCCTTCAAGAACTTCTGGAGTCTCTTCTTTGATGCAAGCAAGCTTTTGGTAAAAGTTGCGGAGGAGCCAGCCATAAATACACCCCCCCCCTTACGTCACGTACACTAGGTAACCTTCGGGGTCACCGTGCTCGTTGGTATACTCTTCAACCCCAATCACTTCTCTACCATCAACACGGTCGCCCGCATCGACGAATAGAGTGCCGTCAAGGTAGTATCGAGTATCCACACGTATGATAGACCCTGTGGCCGTGTGCACATCTTTGATAACCTTCTCCCTACGGCAAGCCCTCACTTGGGGAGGTTGATGCTGGGGCTCGCCGTAGGCATCCAGTACGGGCTTTTGAGTGTCCGGGTCTCGGACTAGTTGCTCCAAGAAGCACCTTTGCTTTAAGTACTTTGTCATGCGACTCATATAATCCGAAAACCCCCTTGCAGGTAAGGTTGAAGAAGCCTCAGCGCCTCTTGGGAATACACGCCCTGACCGCTACCATCTGCTCCCTTAGCATTCCAGTAGTCTACAAGGGTCTCTGATAGGTTACCAATTCGGTAGGATGCGATACCAAAAGATTTCAACTTGTTATAGAAGTTTACGTCTTTATGGTACTCAGTATCCGACATTACAACGGCATTCGCAATCTGGGCATGCTTTATTTGTGTAGGCACTTCTGTGTCCGGGTATCTAGGAAATGCCGTTTTCTGGTCCTTAGCTGTTCTGCGGCCTCGGTACACAAGCTGCTCAATAGCTTCAAAAGAGACGATTAGTAGCACAGCTTTGTCTTCGTCAGACAGCTGGTCCCAAGCAAGCCTGGTAGAGTCTGTACTGAGGTAGTGCGTAC
>DUVY01000077.1 GCA_012840805.1 Clostridiales bacterium
GCTAATGACCTGATTTCTAAGTCGATTATCTTGAAAAAGTTAATTTCAAGATACAAGCCCTGAAAACACCAAACGGTTTTTTCTCACTAATTGGTTTTAGTCCGAATGTTTCAGGCCTTGCTTGTCTTAATATCTCCCTTATTCCTTTGTCTGTGTGTAAAAAAATATCATAAAAACAGCTGTTGTAACAACAGCTGTTTTTTTTGTTTATATCAAAATTACGCAACCAAATAACAATAAATTAAAGCGTTTTATGAATATTAGACTATTAAAATGCATTTTTGAAATATTAAGATTTTGAATATCAATAAATTTTTTGTTACTCTTCGAAGATTTTGTTTATTTGTTCTTTGGATAGATTTGTATTGTTATCAATAAACAGATTCAACGGCAAATATTTGACCAAAAAATACACCACAAACCCCACAAAAACGCCCGCGATAACAGAAGCTATCAGCATTAATGGCAATATGATAATAAGGTTGATTTGCTGCACGATCATAGCGGCGATAAATGTTTGCGTTATATTATGGGCGACGGCGCCCGATACGCTTATTCCTATAATACTGATTTTTGGGCACACAAACCTATAAAGTAGCGACATAATAACAAACGCACAAATGCCCCCGCCTAATGAGTATATAAGCCCAAAGACATTGCCAAAAATAGAAGCCAAAAAACATCTTACTATCAACACCACAAAAGCGTCAAAATACCCCAAAAAGATTATT
Organism: Clostridiales bacterium; assembly: GCA_012840805.1. Classification (GTDB taxonomy): domain Bacteria; phylum Bacillota; class Clostridia; order Christensenellales; family DUVY01; genus DUVY01. Next base: position 732 of record DUVY01000077.1, read on the forward strand.
GCCGAAAGAGTTATTATATTGCTCAATCCCATTTTGGAACCTGGCGCGAAAGCAAGCAAGGGCGGCAGCATACTCTCAAGGTAATGCGTCACAAGCGCGACCGCCGTAAAAACCGATATTCTCGCTAGCCTTAACAAAAACTTGTTTCTCATAGACTTCTATCCCATTATTATGTCTATATCGCTTGAACCTAATATTGTGATATAGACATTATTAGGAAGGCAAATAATCTGTTGGGGCGCGTAGCTTATTTTGGTCATTTCGCATATATGGTCGGGACAGGTAGAGTTTTGCGCCCAAACTTCTTTGTCTTGTATTACCAATGCCATCAAAACTTCGCCGTCAGAATTGGTTATATCAAATTGCCCGTCTTGATTAATATCATAATCAGCAAAAAACTTGTTATCAACATATACCCTAACAATGCTGCCTTCTTCTTTTATGTTTAGGCTTGCCGCCATAAAAGTTATGACCATAACAGCCAAAAAAGCAAAAACCGCTATATCCCATAAGGCGAAAGGACGCGACGATTTAATTTTTCGGATTTTTTTTTCGTTCATTTTTTAAAAACTATATTTTTCTTGATATGGCTCATATTCTTTATAAACATTAGCTAAATCGTGGTCAAATTGCTCTATTTCGCCTACTGCGGCGTATTTTTTGTTATGCGATATCAAAACGCCCGTAAGCGAATTTTTTTTCATAAACTCTATTCCTTTTTCCATTCCTAACAACATTACGATTGTGGCGTATATATCGGCTAACTCTGAGCTTGTGTGAATTATTGTAACCGATGTAAGCCCGTCCTCTTTATGATTATCCTCGCCATTTTCTTGCCTTTCTATATTTACAGGCAATCCCGTCAAAGGATTTATTATATGGGCGTATTTTACATTATTTTTTTCAAAATACCTGTTATAATCCCCGCTGGTAACCAACGATATATTTTCCGCTCTTAACGCGCAAAAATACTTCTTAGGCAAGATAGGGTTAGGTTTAGGGTCGGGCTTATTTATTACAACGGTAAATTTTTGAACAGAGCCGTCCGCCATAGGTTTGGATTTATAGAGATAGACATTGCCTCCGATATCTATTATAGCGCCTTTTAGATTGTATTTTTCACATATTTTTACCGCCAAGTCCGCGCCGTATCCTTTTGCCTGTCCTCCAAAGTCAATTTTTACTTCCTTGCGCGATTTTTTGATATAATAGCCTTCTTCATCTTCGCCTATTTGGACATTAGATAAAAAATCAACATAATCCAATATTTCATCTATTTTTTCTGTTGTGGGAATTTCTCTATCATCAGAATCTTTATCGTGTATTTTATCAGCGCCTAATCCCCATAACTCCATCAAAGGATAAATTGTCGGGTCAAATAAGCGTAAAGCATTGAGTTCTTCTCCGTCTATAATGATATTGCCTTTACCTTCTTTATCTTTATGCAATCCTTCTACCGTGGAAAGCATATGATAGACATGTTCAGAAACATAAAATTTTTTTTCGGGGTTAAATTCTTCTATGCCATAGTTGTTAAACTCCCAAATAACACTATTTTTGTCTATAGTGTTAAGTTCTTTATTTAAGCTTTTTAGAGTATTAATGATTTCATCTTTTGCCTTTAATAATTTTTTTTGGTTTGTTCCATAAAGCGTCGCGTTAAGCGATATTTGTTGAGCCCCAATTCCAAAGACAAATTCATGAAAATCTAGATATTTTATCTTTGGTGGCTCGCAAGCGCTAATCAAAACAGTGCTTACCGCTAAAACAGCGGATAATATAGTAATAGCAATCTTTTTCATAAGTATTTAGATTATACTACAAATTAACTAATTGGGTAAATAAAAAATTGATATAACTATTTGATTGTTTGATATTTTGGCAATTTTTACCTAAAATCATAATAGGGTTAAGATAAGTTCTTTAATGCTTTGTATTAATATTGTGCGCTACAGTTATTTATAAAATGTCAGGTCCTGTTATTACTAAAATATCATTATGAAAAGCTGATGTTTAAAAGGAGCTCAATCTATAGTGGCCTATCATGCGTATTATATATATTGCTGATTGTGATGATTTTTGCAGCTAATGTTCTTGAAAAAAACAGAATAATGGTTGACGAAACTTGTTTGCCAATAGTAGCCTTATGAATAGGGTTAACGCATCAACTTATACAAAATGGAATATGACTTGGTGGTTAATGATTATGGGCAAGTCAGATCTTATGGGCACTATTTGGTTTTCTGAACTTGAAAGAGGCTATAAACCGGCAGAAGACGCTCTTGCAATTGGTGTGGCTGGAATAATAATATATTTTATCTCAGCAATCATGGCGTCGGTAAGTGCGTTTTTAAAGCTCTCGAAAAGCAACCAATAGAGACTTTTTTGAAGAATGGCAATCAGAAAAGAGTATAACTAAGTTATGAATTTTTCCTGCC
>DUVY01000186.1 GCA_012840805.1 Clostridiales bacterium
ACAATGCCCGGTCATATCCAATTTTTAAGAAGTTGATTTTGTATTCATCACGCAATTTCACAAACCATTGCGTTACATACTCCTTTTGCACATACGCTCCGGGCGTTATTATCACAAGGCGACTTGTAATCTCGTCATTCGTGTTCAAGTTAGTCATTGACTGATAGTCTTGTTTATCCTTTCGGCTGTTTCTTTCGATAACTTCCTCCGCTATAAAATAAGCTTGTAAGTATCTAAACTTGCCGTCATTGCATAATATTTGTGCGGTCGCATTACATAAGTCGGTAGTTTCCGCAAGGTCAACTCCGCCAACTGCGTATGTGTCAAAGTATTCATCACGCTTAATTTCTCGCATTGAATTTTTAATCGCTATCATGTCGAAATAGTCAATGCCCGCCCCGATCTGTCTGTTTAAGTGTTTTGCAATAAAAGTGTTAAGTGTTGACGGGTCGTCTTTCATTGCTTCAAACTGTTCACGCAAAAACGACATTGTCGGTCTACCCTCGCTCATTGCAGGGTTCGCTTTTATCCAGCAACTTTCATCTTTGTAATCGTCTGTATCGTCAATGCCAAACATCAAAGCAAATATTCTGTCATTTGCTCCAAGTCTTTTTTTGCGTAAAAACTTCCTGTTTCTTTCCAACAACATTTCATACAAGCTTTCGGGTGTAACACCCGCCGATGAAATAACAATCATCATTGGTTGTTCTCTTGCACCCATTCCCGTTTTTAGCGCTATGTATTGATTATGATTGATTATCTCGTGTGCCTCGTTAACCACACCTGCCGATGGGTTACTGCCGTCTTTGCCCTTTGTCCTACCGCTCAAGTATTCAATCTTGCCTTTGTTTAATTTGCACTCAATAAACTTCTCTGTCTTTCTAACTGTAAAGATAGCGTCAAGCGGTGAGCGTTCAACCTCCGCCCTTACAATGTCATAAGTCCGTTTTGATTGCTTTTCATTTTCTGCAACAATTTGACACCAAGCATTCGGCTCTTTCTCCATTCCCGTAAACCAAGCAATAAGCGGGACAATAAAAGTATCCTTGCCCCATTTTCTTGCTACGAATAAGTCCATTTCCTTAAAGTAACGAACATATTTATTGCTTGTCTTGTCGTATGTCTTTATGCCTAATATGCAGGCCACAATATACTTCTGCTCTCTGTTAAGGTCTATCGGCTTACCCGCCCACTGCCCCTCTCGGTGCTTGAACATCCGTGCAAACTTTTGGAATGCTATCGGGTCTGCTTCTTTGTAAAATATATTCTTGCGTGAGATAAGCTCCTTTATCTGCCGAACATTGTCTTTGATATCTAAGCAAAAATCTTGCGGGCGGTTTTCTACAATTTTTATATAGTCATTTATCCACTTAAGCATTGATCCACCCCTTAATTAACCTTTACCGCCTTTTCGCCTGTTAGGGCTTCCCAACGCTTTATTATTACATCACAATATTTAGGGTCAATTTCCATCATATAACAATTTCGATTTAATTGTTCACACGCTATTAAAGTGCTTCCGCTTCCGCCGAATACATCAAGCACTGTTTCTTTCTCCCGACTACTGTTTCTTATTAGCCTCGCCAATAACTTTATCGGCTTCATTGTTGGATGAAGTTCACTTTTTGATGGTCTATCTTCGTGTATTATAGTTGAAATTGTTTTATCACTAAATATAT
>DUVY01000143.1 GCA_012840805.1 Clostridiales bacterium
GCTATTGTAAAGATGTTGTAAAAGGAATTTATGAAACAGAAGAAAAAGCAAAGATAGCACTTGCTGATTATGTATTGGAAGAAAAGGCAAATACCACTTATATTGATTTATTTGAAATGGAGGTGAAATAGTTGAAATTTAGAGGGAAACAGATTCAGATTGAGCCACCTAAAAGTCCTAAGAGAATAACAGGTACCAGATTCGCTAGTGTTTTAGGGCTAGATGTATGGAACACAGATTTTAAAACATGGTGTGCTATAACTAAAACTTATGAGGAAGCATTTGTTGATAATAAGTATACAATAGCTGGTAAAACTATCGAACCAAAGATTATAGATTATTTAAGAAATGTGTACATGCTTAATTTAAAAACTCCAGAGGATGTTTATGGTAAAGATTATTTTAAAAAAACATGGGGAAATTTCTTTCCTAACTCTAAATGTTTCGGAGGAATGTGGGATTCCCTATTAGTAAATGAAAATGGGGTTGAGGGAGTTATAGAAATTAAAACCTCCAGTAGACCACAGGATTGGAAACATGATGTGCCTGAAAACTATGCTATACAAGCGAGTCTATATGCTTATCTTTTAGGGGTAGACGATGTTATAATGGTTGCCACTTTACTTGATGATAAAGATTACATTAATCCTGAGAACTTTATTCCAAGTGCCAATAATACGATTATTAGAACATTTAAAGTTAGTGAAAGATATAAAGATTTTAATAAATTCATAGAAACAGCTGAGGAATGGTGGGATAACTATGTTGTAACAGGTATATCTCCAGAATTTGATGAAATTAAAGATAAGGAAATTTTAGACAAACTTAGGACAAACATTATAGAAAATCCAAAGGATTTAGAGGATGTATTAAAAGAATTAAATCAATTAACTATTACAGTAGATAATCATAAAGCTCAAATAAAAGAAGATGAGAAAAGAATTAAAGAATTAAAAGATATTGTAAAAAACTATGCTGTTGAAAATTTTGGTGAAAATGATACAAAGGTTGAATTAATATCTGATGATTTTATATGGGAGGTGAGTAAAAATATAAGGGAAACCGTAGATAAAAAAGCATTGGAAAAAGATGGTTTATTGGACAAATATGTTAAACAATCTGAAAGTTACAGAATTACCAATAAGGAAAGGAATGATTAGATTATGTGGTTTGCACTTTTAGAAAATCTAAACCAAGAATTGACAGACAATGTAAGTCCAGAGGTGGAAGAAGCTTGTTTTCAACTATATGAATTATTTAGAGGTCTTACTAAAGTAGGATTCAATGATGAACAAGCATTAGAAATTGTAATCAGAATGTTATTACAAAATTTAAAATAATAGAAAAGGAGAGATGTTTAAATGACTATTAAATTAAGTGAAAATACAGGTTTTACAATTATTCCAGAGGGGAAACATATTTTTAAAGTTGAAGATGTAGAATATGATAAAGATTTTGGAACTATGGAGTTACATTTAATTACTGAAAACGGTATGAAGCATAAAGAGAGATTTAATTTAATCGGAAACGATGGGGAAGTTAATCAACGTGCTTTAAATGCTTTCAGTTATACTGCTAGGGTCTTAATGAATGACTTTAGTTTGAAAGAAATTGACCATCGAGAACTCGTGGGCAGATATATGAAGGCTGAAGTCAAACATAATGTTGTACCTTCTAGTAAAGACCCTAGTAAAAATCTTACTTTTGTAAATTTAGGGGACAAGTACCCTGCTAATGGATTTGAAGGGGATTCTGATGAGGAAGA
>DUVY01000078.1 GCA_012840805.1 Clostridiales bacterium
GGCATAGTCGCTGCCAATAGGGAGATTGATTTGCCAACAGCTTTGCAAATATCCAAAATATTTTTGGAAATAGTAATAGCGCCCTCGTTCTCAAAAGAGGCTTTGGAAGTTTTGACCAAGAAAAAAAATCTAAGACTGCTTCAATTGCCCAATGTCGCCAAGCCATGCCCCGACGCAAAAGATATGAAAAAAGTTTTGGGCGGGCTTCTTATACAAGAAATTGACAGTCAGCTTCTTAACGAAGACGATTTGGAAGCTGTTACCAAAGCAGCGCCTACCAAAGAACTAATGGAAGAGCTAAAATTTGCGTGGAAGATAGTTAAGCATTGCAAGTCAAATGCAATAGCCATTACAGCCAATAAGACAACTTTGGGCTGCGGCATAGGGCAAGTTAACAGGATTTGGGCTGTCAAGCAAGCGATAGAACATAGCGGCGGTTATGAAAAGACCAAAGGCGCGGTTTTGGCAAGCGACGCCTTTTTTCCGTTTCCCGATTGCGTGGAAGAAGCGTATAAAGCGGGCATCGCGGCTATAATTCAGCCCGGCGGTTCAGTAAGAGACCAAGAAAGCATTGACGCTTGCGACAGATACGGTATCGCGATGGTGTTTACCAAAATGCGTCATTTTAAGCATTAATAAAAAGGAGCTACAATGGCAGACAGATACAATGTTTTGGTAATAGGCGGAGGCGGACGAGAACACGCGATTATATGGGTGCTTAGCAAAAGTTCTAAAGTCAATAAGCTGTATTGCTTGCCCGGCAACGCAGGCATAACCCAGCTTGCGCATTGTCAGAACATCGCTGCGACCGATATAGACGGAATATTGGCTTTTTTGGACGAGCACAAAGATATTAATTATGTGGTAGTCGCGCCCGACGACCCGCTTGCGATGGGTCTTGTGGACATCTTAAACCAAAAAGGGTATATGACCTTTGGTCCCAAAAAGGACGCCGCAATAATAGAAAGTTCTAAGGCTTACGCCAAAAGCCTTATGAAAAAATACAATATTCCCACAGCCGATTACGAAATTTTTGATAACTATGACAAAGCGATAAAGTATCTCAAAACCGCGAAATATCCTTTGGTGGTAAAAGCCGACGGACTGGCTTTGGGCAAAGGCGTTATAATTTGCCAAGATTTTGACACGGCGCAAACAGCCGTTCAAGATATGATAATTGATAAGAAGTTTGGCGCCTCAGGCAATAAGGTAGTAATAGAAGAATTTATAAAAGGTTTTGAGGTGAGCGTTTTGGCTTTTACAGACGGCCAAACGCTTGTTACAATGCCGCCCAGCCAAGACCACAAAAGAGTGTTTGATCAAGACTTAGGTCCCAATACTGGCGGTATGGGAACATTCGCCCCCAGTCCCAAATTTACCAAACAGATGCAAGATTACGCTTATCATAATATTTTTATGCCGACTATAAAAGCTCTTCAAGCCGAAAATCGCAGCTTTAGCGGCGTTATATTTTTTGGGCTGATTATAGACGGCGACGATATTAAGGTTTTGGAATACAACGCGCGATTTGGCGACCCCGAAGCCCAAAGCGTGTTGCCGCTTCTTAAGACCGATTTGTTTGAAATCTTTTTGGCGATTAATGAAAAAAGATTGGACAAAATCAATATAGAATGGAGCGAAGATTGCGCAGTTTGCGTGGTAATGGCCTCAGGCGGCTATCCGGGGCATTACCAAAAAGGCTATCCCATAGATATAGGCGCGCTGGACGATAACATTTTACTCTTTCACGCCGGCACAGCCATTAAAGACAATAAAATAGTTACCAATGGCGGCAGGGTGCTGGGCGTGACGGCGATCGCGCAAGACTTATTGTCCGCTAGAGAAAGCGCTTATAAAAATATACAAAAAATCAATTTTATAGATAAACACTTTAGAAAGGATATAGGTATTAAATAATATGGGACAAAAAATTTATCGTATTTATGTTCAAAAAAAACAAGGATTTGACAACGCCGTGCGACAGTTTCTAACAGAACTAAACCAACAATTAGGCCTAAGCTTGCAAGATATTAAGATCTTTTTGCGTTATGATATCGCCGGCTTAGGAGAAGACGAATTCAAAAAAGCGGTTGATTTGGTTTTGTCTGAATCAACTATAGATATTGTTTATTTTGAGCGTTTGCCCGAGTTTAAAGACTATACAATCTTTGGGGCGGAATTTTTACCCGGTCAATACGACCAAAGGGCAGACAACGCCGCCCAATGTATACAGTTATTAACTCAAAAACAAAAACCTCTAATCAAATGTGCCAATATTTACGCGATAAAGGGCGCGGATAATAATGAATTGAAAAAAATTCAAAATTATATAATTAATCCTGTTGAGTCAAGGCTTTGCGATTTAGAAAAGCCCAATACATTGGCTCAACAAAATTCCGAGCCAAAACCGATTAAGACAATAGACGGTTTTATTGATATGGACAAAAAGGCTTTGGAAAAATTCCATTCACAGCGCGGCTTCGCGATGAGCGTGAAAGATTTGGAAATGGTTCGTCAGCATTTCAAAGCCGAAGACCGCAACCCCAATGAAGCCGAGCTAAAAATCATTGACACCTATTGGTCCGACCATTGCAGGCACACCACTTTTTTGACCCAAATAACAGACATCAAAATCAACAGCGATAATCCGCACCTTAAAAAAGCCTACCAAAAATACCAAGAATTGTTTAACAAACACAATTCCCGATGCCCTGATAAATATCAATGCCTTATGGACATAGCGACAATAGCCGTAAAAGAATTAAAAGCGCAAGGCAAGCTTGACAATCTAGACGAGTCCGACGAAATCAATGCTTGTTCGATTAAGCTAAAAGCCAATATAGACGGTCAAGAAGAAGATTGGATTGTTATGTTCAAAAACGAAACCCATAACCATCCCACAGAAATAGAGCCTTTTGGCGGGGCGGCGACTTGCTTAGGCGGCGCGATTAGAGACCCGCTAAGCGGCAGGGTTTATGTATATCAAGCCATGCGCATAACGGGCGCGGCTGACCCGACTGCGCCGATAGAGGCAACGCTTCAAGGCAAATTGCCCCAAAGAACGCTCACTCGCGCGGCGGCGGCAGGCTATTCTTCTTATGGCAACCAAATAGGACTTAACACAGGTCTAGTAAAAGAGATATATCATCCTAATTATGTAGCCAAAAGAATGGAAGCGGGATTTGTGGTAGGAGCCGCGCCTGCTAGCAATATAATAAGAAAAAAGCCCGACTCTGGCGATATAGTCGTATTGCTAGGCGGAAAAACGGGCAGGGACGGAATAGGCGGCGCTACGGGCTCGTCAAAAGCTCATACGGCTGATGTTTTTGAAACAGCGGGCGCCGAAGTCCAAAAAGGCAATCCGTTGTTAGAAAGAAATATTCAAAGGTTATTCAAAAACCCGTCCGTTACAAGATTAATCAAAAAATGCAACGACTTTGGAGCGGGCGGCATATCTGTGGCGATAGGCGAGTTGGCGGACGGCTTAGAAATCTATTTAGACCGCGTTCCCGTAAAGTATGAAGGACTTAACGCTTTGGAGCTCGCGATTTCGGAATCTCAAGAGCGAATGGCGCTTGTAATAGCCGAGCAAGATTTCGATGTTTTGAAGCATTACGCCGATTTAGAAAATTTAGATGCGACGCCTGTCGCTAAGGTCAACAACAGCAACAGAATGACTATGTATTTTAACGGTCAAAAAGTCATAGATATAGACCGCAATCTATTGAACACTAACGGCGCAAGGCAATATACAAAGGTTGAGATGCAAGAAGATACAAAAAATATCTTTGACACGCAAAAAGATATTACCGAGTTTTTGAAAGACAACGACTACAAGGCGGCGGTTTTGAAAAAATTATCCTCCCTCAACATTTGCTCGCAAAAAGGTCTGATTGAGATGTTTGACTCCACGATAGGCGCATCCAATATAATTATGCCGCTTGGCGGGCAAAAACAATTGACCCCGTCCGAATGCATGGTTTGCAAATTGCCCGTAGGAAATGACCAGCAAACAACGACAGCGACCGTCGCGTCGTGGGGCTATAACCCATATATGATGTCCCAAAGCCCGTTTATGGGCGCTGTATATTCGGTGGTTTTGAGCGTTATGCGGGCAATTAGCGGCGGCGCCGATCCCGAATCTATCAGGCTGACTTTTCAGGAATATTTTTTAAGATTAGGACAAGACCCAAAACGCTGGGGAATACCTACGGCGGCGTTGCTCGGCGCATTATACGCCCAATTAGGTCTTCAAATGGGCGCTATAGGCGGCAAAGACTCAATGAGCGGAACTTTTGAGGATATTGATGTTCCGCCCACGCTGATATCTTTCGCGTTGGGGCTTACCGACTGCCGATATAACAATGTAACCAATGTCTTAAAAGAGCCCAACCAAGAAATTATTTGGCTGAAGTTAAAAAGAGACGGTTTTGGAATGCCCGATTTCGATTATATCAACAGGCTTCTAAGAGTATTACATAACAATATCAAATCAGGCGCTATCAATTATATTCAAGTTATAGAAAATGGCGGAGCGGCTATCGCGGCAATTAAGTCCGCGCTATCCAACGGTCTAGGAGTTAATTTTTATATCGCCGCGCCTGAAATCTTTGATAATTTCGCGGGAGATTGCTTAATAACGGTTCAAGATTTGTCTATTTTGGACGGCTTTGAATACCAAAAACTAGGCGTTACGGTTTTAGGAGATACCGTTATTAATAATCAAAAAATAACTTTGGACGAAATTATTCAAAGCTATACATCGACTTTAGAAGAAGTATTTCCCACAAAAGCGGAGTCCGCCGAAGAAGTCAAAACTATTAATTATTTTGGAAAAGACTATCCAAAACAAAGCAAATATACCTTCGCTCGTCCCCGTGTGTTTATACCTATTGTTTTAGGCGCAAACGGCGAATATGATATGGAACGTGCGTTCAGGTCGGTCGGCGCGGAAGTTGTCTCATTTTTGCTAAGAACTCGCTCGCCACAAGACATCAAAGATTCTATAAAAGAAATGGCGAAGATTATCAAAAACAGTCAAATCATAGCGATTCCGGGCGGAATCTCAAGCATAGACGATACAGGCGGGTCGGGCAAATTTGTAGCCGCGGTTTTCCAAGACCCTATCTTAAGCGAGGCTGTAAGGGAACTGATTAGTGACCGCGACGGGCTAATTATAGGCGTAGGCAGCGGTTTTCAGGCGTTATTAAAGCTTGGTCTTTTGCCGTTTGGTCAGATATCGCGGCCCAACTCAAGTAGCCCGACTTTGACAATCAACAACATCAACCGCCATATATCAACTATCGCGAGAGTTAGAATATCTTCCGCAAAGTCGCCTTGGCTTGCGGGAGTTAAAGCGGGAGATATATTCGGCGCGCCGATATCCACCGCCGAAGGCAGATTTACCGCAAGCATAGAAGACTTGCGAAAAATGGAGCAAAACGGACAGATTTTCAGCCAATTTGTAGATGACCTAGGCAATCCGAGTGCCGATACGCCTTATAACCCGACAGGGTCAATTTGGGCTATTGAAGGCATCATAAGCCCCGACGGTAAAATATTAGGCAGATTGGGTCATATAGAACGCTACCTGTCGGAATATAAAAATATTGATTTGTCTATGGACCAAAAAATATTTGAATCGGGAATAAATTATTTTAAATAAACTAAAGAGTTTTTTAAACTTTATTGATAAAATCTTGTTTATATGTTATCATAAATAAAAGCCGAAATTTTTATTTCGGTTTTTATATTAATTTTTTGATCTTTTATATATTATGGTAATAACGATGTCCAAATACATCTTAATAGGCATATTATCGGGTGTTTGCCTAATAGTTTTGGCGGGCGCGAGTTTTATATTGGCTATAATCATACGGCATCAGCGCCGTTTGAAATATTCTATAACAATAATACCGCTAAAGACCAACAAATTCTTTTATTGGTTATTGGACATCTTTTTGGCGTTGATTATGGTTTTGCTGGGTTTTATTTTCGCCAAACCCCAAGACAGCGGCTTAGTTCAAGAATTATATACAATTTGGGGCATGGCAACGGGCGAGATAAGGATAGTATTGAGTATTCTAATGTTTATCAATCTTTGTTGCCTCGCGATATCCATAGTGCTTACATACGCCAAAAGCGCGGTAGTCAACGACGGAATTTATACTGCCATTTATTTTTTGGATTGGAATCATTTGTATGATTTTTATTTTGAAAAAAAGGGCAACAAGGTTATTGTATCCAATAACAGAAACGGCGCCCTGACTCTGTCGGGAACAAGCGCGCCCCTAAAGTTTGACCCCGCCGACCGCGAAAAACTAAAATTTTTGTTAAACAAAAATAAAAACAAATTCGTATCCAAAAATTAATTTGAGTAAATATAACAAATTGTGACCAAATCAGTATAAAATATTATATAATTAAAGAGTCCAAAAAAGATTTTTGTGTATAAATATTAGGAGAAAAGATGACTGAAGGCGCCAACAAAAGAGGAATGAAATCGGTCTTAAGAAAAATTATAAAAGGCAAAAGCGCGGGTGCGCAATCTACCGCTAATGGTTCTCTCACCGCAAAAAAAAGCGCCGCCGCGATAATGAGCGCCCAAGACGAAATACCTTTCGCGTGGAAAGGCGATGTATTCGCGCGAAGAAAAGGCAAAAGGTCGTCTTATAGATTAATAAAAAAAATAACCAACCAAATCAAGCCCAAAACTTCCAAAAACGATTAAACCCCAAAATAATAGGGCATAGCTTTTAATAACATAACTTTTATATCCATATCGTCTTTTATCCCTTTTGTATTGCTTGCTATTACTAAATAATCTTTTTCTATACAAAAAGCCATTATTTTATCGGTAACTTTTAAGTCCATAATTTTTATATTATAGTTGTTCGTTATAATTAGTTTTTGATTGTTATTGTCTTGACTCAGCGCCGCGGTTATATATTGATTTTTAAAATATTTATAAGGCGCTGCAAGTTCTTGATTTAAGTTTTTTAGCCAAGCTATATGTTTATCGTCAATCAAATAATAACTTGGTTTTTGGGAATTAAAAAACACGGTCGCGTAATTTTGATTGGGTATAATACGAGCGCTTATAATATTATCCTTTGATAAATGGCGTAGGTTTTGGAATTTGCCGTTTTCAAAAAAACAATACGCTGCTGTATTGTCTTGTGTTTCCTTGGCAAAAATCAATAGAGCTTTATCGCCCAAAGACGCTACATCCAAAAGCCGATACGCGAGCATAGGGTTTTCTAAATTATGATAGACATATTGGCTTTTGGTAATGTCTATCATAACAGGATAAGAATATTTTATCGCGACCGCGTTAATCCAAATATTAATGCTGTCTTTATTTTGAACATAGCCTATATATTTAAGGTCCGAGCTTTTTACAATCCTTTGATAATTTTGCCGATTAAGATTAATATCCAATTGTTCTATAAACAAGTTTCTGGTATCGTAAACGCTATCAAAATTTTGCCCGATTATAAAAATTTTGTTATCCCTATGTATCAAATCAAGCGCGTATTCGTCCAAAAGACCGCTACCCAAAACCCTATAATTTGATTGCCCGTTATTGAGATTAATTTTATATAAAACCACGCTTTTTGTCTTTAAGGCGCAATCGGATAAAACAAAAAGATAATCGCCTATTATTATCGACTTTACAAAACTGTTTTGCTTATCGGAAGCGGCAAAGGACCATATATTTTTTAATTCTCCGTCAAAGCCTATTTTTCCTAAAAAAAGTTTTTGCCCCAATTTAGAAGAAGTAAAATCGCGGTCATAAGAATTACTCTCGCCTATAATATAAATAAAACCGTCATAGCAAAATACATCTTTTACGGCGTCATCCTTGCTTCCGCCGATTATTGTCTGCCATAAAGCAAAAGGATAAGGGTATATCGCGGGCTTGCCGTAATCCCAAACAACATTGTTTTGGGGCGTTTTGGCGCAGGAGAAGATTATCAAAAATAAAACAGCGAGAAAACATAACTTAAAAAATTTACGCATTTTTTTATAAAAACCAATTATTTTATTGCGTCGGATAAAATTTCTAATATCTTTAATCTACCGTCGGGATATTTGATGTTTCGCATATTATGAATATATCGCTGTCTTTGGGCGTCTAAAGATACAATATTATCATACAAACTTTGGGGCGTTAGATCTTCTTGAAGCAGCATTTTGGCAAGTCCTTGATCATTAAAATATTTCGCGTTTTGAATTTGGTCGCCGCGAGATTGATTTTTGGGCAAGGGGATTAACAGCATAGGCTTTTTTAACGCAACTAATTCGCTTATCGCCGTGGAACCCGCGCGGCTTACCGCGATATCGCTTGCCGCGTATATATCGTTAATGTTTTTGCAAAACTCAAGCTGATGATATCCTTGATAGTTATATCTGGCGTCTATATTGCCTTTGCCTGTAATATGTATAATATCGAATTTTATAATAAGTTTATCTATAATCTGTCTTAATGTTTCATTGATTTTTTTTGAGCCTTGAGAGCCGCCCATTACAAGCAAAACTTTTCGTCTGCCGATTTTTAATTGGTCAAAAATTTTTTGTTTATTGCCCTTATATATTTGCGACCTTAAGGGCATACCCGTATAGATCCCTTTTTTTAGCTTCAAATTATCAAAAGTCAAAAAAACCTTGTCCGCTTTGGGCAAACACAATTTATTGGCAAGCCCCAAACTCATATCCGACTCGTGAATAAAAACCTTGCAGTCTTTGGGCGCAGCCCATACCACAGGAACAGCGGCATAACCGCCCTTAGAAAAAATTACATCGGGTCTTATCTTTTTCATAAGTTTTCGGGCTTGAAAAAAACCTTGCGTTAATTTAAAAGGTATAGCGAGGTTTTTGGGCGATAGCGAGCGTCTTAATTTTGCGCAAACAATCTCATGATAAATAACATCGGGCAAATTCGTCATCAGGCTTTTTTCCATTCCGCCCACCGAGCCTATATAATGGATTTCGTCAAAAATCGTTTTTAACCCGTCAATCAAGGCTAGATGCGGCATTATATGACCCGCTGTGCCGCCGCCGCATAAGACTATTTTTGCTTTTCGCATATTAATATTCTATGCCAGCTATCTTGAATTTATTGGAAAATGTCTCACATTAAATCCCCTTTTTAGATTTGTGTTGCTAAAAGACCTACCGTATAGTAAAATAACTCTTATAGTTTAAGTTTTTTCAAAAGCAATTTTTAAGGAGCAAACAAATGGTAAAAAAAGGCGTTATTTTATGCGGGGGATTGGGTACAAGGTTTTTACCGATTACAAAAGCCGTTCCCAAAGAAATGCTGCCCATAATAGACAGACCCGTAGTTGATTACATAGTGGACGAAGCGGTCAATTCAGGCATAAAAGAAATATTGATTATAATAAGTCCCAACAAAGATTGCATAAAAGAGTATTATCAACCTAATCCCGAGCTTTATCAAAAATTGATGGAAAGCGGTAAGCAAGACTATGCCCGCGTTATAGACCAAATTCCCCAAAAAGCCAACGTATCTTTTGATGTGCAATATATCCCCAAAGGCAGCGGCGACGCGTTATTAATCGCCCAAGAATTTGTCAGCGGCGAGCCCTTTGCCTTGATGCTGGGCGACGATGTTATGTATAACGACCAAAACCCCGTTGTAAAGCAGCTTATAAGCGTTTATGAAAAATACCAAAAAACCGTCTTAGGCGTGCAAAGAAGAACCCCGCCCGAAATTTTCCGTTATGGCGTAATTGATATTTTGGAGCGACTTGAGCCCGATGTGTATGATATGAAAGGCATATTAGAAAAACCGTCTTCCGTGGATGATTTGACAAGCGACTTAGCCACTTTGGGCAGATATATTCTCACCCCCGAAATATTTGAAATCCTGAAAAAAACGCCTTTGGGTATAAACAATGAGTTACAGCTTACCGACGGTATCAACCTTTTGGCGCAACAAAGCGGAGCGTTGGCTTATGTCTTTGAGGGCAGAAGATACGACATGGGCAACAAACTAGGCAGCTTAGAAGCCATTACCGAATACGCCCTCCGCGACCAAGAACTCGGCAAAGCCTATAAAGAGTATTTGACGGAATTATTAAAAAATATACAAAAGGTGTTTTTTAAAACGAATTGACTTTAATAACTTTAAGAAAGAATAATTCAATACTCTAACACACACCACAAAATCGCGCAAAATAAAATAATTGACAATATTTTTATATGGCGTTATAGTTATATGCGTTATAATTGTTTTTAGGTGAATAAATGAAAATACTAATGCATATGTGCTGCGCGCCTTGCGCGGTGTATCCGACTCAAAAATTACTTCAAGAAAAAAAAGAAATATTTGGCTTGTTCTTTAATCCCAATATCCATCCGATAGAGGAATATCAGCGAAGACGGGACACTTTAATAGAATTTTCAAAAAAAACCAATATCCCTATAGAATTAATAGACGGCTTTATGCAATCCGAATGGGAGACATTTGACGGGACGGATGACGAGCGTTGCGAGATGTGTTACAGCATAAGGCTTCAGCTTGCTGCAAAATACGCCCTTGACAATAATTTTGACGCCTATACTACATCGTTGTTGGTAAGTCCTTACCAAAAACATGATTTGATAAAAGACTTAGGACAAAAAATCGGCGATAATATAGGCGTTCCGTTTTATTACGAGGACTTTAGAACAGGTTATAGGGCAGGGCAGCAAAAAGCCAAAGAGTTAGGCTTGTATCGTCAAAAATACTGTGGCTGTATTATTTCATACAATAACACTATTTTGAAAAAGTTCAATAACCAAAAATTAGCAAAATAAAAAAAGAGCCGAGGCATAAAAGCCGCGGCTCTTATTTAATTGCTATAATTTTAAAATTATTATACAAAAATTTCCAAAAACCTAGATGCGCCCATTATCTTGAATGGTATCTTAGCGGGCACAAAAAATGTATCGCCCTTTTGGAATTGATGTTTGTTCAAACCGTCGGTTATCTCGCCAGCGCCTTCCAAGAATAAGATTACGCAAAAGCTGTCGTCAATTTGTCTTTTGAATATAGCGTTGTTATTAATCTCTCGCACGGTAAAATACCTGTCTGTCGCTAATTGGCGGATAGCCCTGTCCGCAAGCTGGGGTATTTCATAATTGTAAGGCTCAAGCGTGGCGACATCCAAAGCTTTGTCAATATGTAACTCGCGCGGTTTGCCGTCTTTGTCCGTTCGATTATAATCAAACAACCGATAAGTTACATTAGAGTTTTGTTGAATTTCTACAATAGTCAATCCCGCTCCAAGCGTATGAACTGTGCCCGAGGGGATATAAAAAACATCTCCGGGCTTAGCGGGATAAAATTGAAGCAATTCCAGCAATGTGCCGTCTTTTATGCTTTTTCTTACTTGGTCCTTTGTGACCGTAGTTTTAAAGCCTAGATAGACACCCGCTCCTTCTTCGGCGTCCAAAACATACCAAGCCTCGTTCTTGCCAAATTGTTGCTCATGCTTATGCGCGTAATCGTCGTCGGGATGCACTTGAATAGACAACAACTCTTTAGTGTCAATTAACTTTATAAGCATAGGAAACATAGGAAACAGCGAAGCGCTTTTACCTATGGCCTCATCCCCCCATTGGTCCAAAAGCTCTTTTAAAGTTTTTCCGCCATAATCTCCGCCTTCCACCCTACTTAATCCATCCGGATGTAGCGATAATTCCCAAGTTTCAGCAATCTTTTCACTATTAAATTTTTTGTTCCAATACTTAACAAGGTTTGTCCCGCCCCATATGTAATCTTTGACCGCTGGAACAAGTTTTAATAATTCAATATGCATAGTTCCCATCCTTTTTCTTTATTTTTTTGTATAATCGACTTTTTAATCGTCATCGCTATAATAATCCAGATAATTATCGTCCAAATAGTATCCTTCCTCAAAGTAGTTATTATCCCCATAATCAAAACTCTCAAACTCATCGTCCATATCGTCAAGCCCTAAGTCTTCGTCAAAAAAGTCATCATACATTTCATCGTCGTTTTGCTTGACTACTTTAAATAGGCTTACAAAATCCGATATCAAAATCATGCTCAAGGGGAAAATAACCAAGACAACAATGCCTACAGGGTCGCTTATAAAACTTAAAATCTTTACGATGGCGGGATGTCCAAAGTCCACCACGCCGATTACCTTTTTGATATCGACATCCCACGAATCTTCAATAGAGTTGGCGTCCCCCTTTGTTCTAAAAGCTATAACGGCATTAGTTTGAGAGTCTTTGATAATTTGAGTAACTCTATGCGTTATAACTATCTCTTTTCTATTTTCGCCGTCATTTATCGTATGATAATACGAAATGACATCAGATTCTTGTATGTTTTTAATAGAAGTTTTTTTTACTAGCACAACTTCATTTTTAGATACGGTTGGTTCCATACTTCCTGACATAACTTTCAAAAACGAATAATTCCCGAAGATAGGAACCCTGTTATTGATTTTGCTGCTAATTATGAAATAACAAAGCGCCACGATTACGCATATCAAAAGTATATAGCCCACCACAGAAAAAGCATCAAGGATACTTTTGAATTTAGACTTTGTTTGCTTGTCTTTCATAACTTTTAATCATATCTTTACTAGTCAATATTAACGCTAACAGCATTCAAAATAAAAACATGGTGGGCGATGAGGGACTCGAACCCCCGACTTTCACCACGTCAAGATGACACTCTCCCAACTGAGTTAATCGCCCATAAAAACGATTACAAAATTATTATATTTATTCTACCAAAAAATTTATCAAATGTAAATGTTAAATTTATAAAATTTAAATAAAATTATAAATATTCGCGTTTATCCGTTATTATCAATTTCAAGTTATTTTATTTACAAAATAATTTGCTTAATATATAATCATATTGTTTTATTGTTTTAGATATTTTTACACAATCAAAAGGAGATGTCAATTGGATAGCATCTATAAACAAAACAAAGTTTGGTTAAATAAAACAGAAGGTTATTGGAAAGAAGACTTAATCCGCGTTCAAGACAACCCCGAAGAAATCAAAGATAGATTTTACAAATCTTTGGATTTTGGAACAGGCGGACTTAGAGGAATTATTGGCAGCGGCACCAACCGTATGAACATTTACACAGTAAAAAAAGTTTCTTATGGGCTAGGGCAATATGTCGTTTCCAAAAACTCCAGTCCAAGCATAGCGATATCCTACGATTCAAGAAATTTTTCTTATGAGTTCGCGCACGCCGCGGCTGAAGTTTTCGCTAGCCTTGACATAAAAGTTCATATCTTTTCAACGCTTAACCCCACGCCGTTGCTTTCTTTTGCCGTAAGGGAACTAAAGTGCGACGCAGGCGTTATGGTTACGGCTTCTCATAACCCCAAGGAATATAACGGCTACAAAGTTTATGGCTCGGACGGCTGTCAATTGACTTTGGAAGCCTCTGAAGAAGTATTAAAAAAGATTAACGCTATTGACGATATTTTTTCAATCCAAACTGATACTTTTGAAAACTATCTAAAATCCCAAAAGATAGAATATATTTCTTCCGAAGTTTACGAAAAATTTATGGACAATGTTATCGGCTGCTCGGTAAGCGATAACGCTCCTAAAAACATAAAAATAGTTTACACGCCTCTAAACGGTGCGGGCTACATCCCTGTAAAAGATATATTAAGAAGGCGCGGATTTGAAAATGTGTATATCGTGCCCGAGCAAGAATTGCCCGACGGTAACTTCAAAACATGTCCTTATCCCAACCCAGAAGCGCAAGAGGCGTTGTCTTTAGCGATAAAGCTGGCTGACGCCAAAAAAGCCGATTTGATTTTGGCGACCGACCCCGATTGCGATAGATTGGGCATAGGCGTAAGGCACAAAGGAAAGATAAGATTAATCACAGGCAATGAAATAGGGATTTTGTTAGCTGATTATTTGCTATCAGAAAGAAAAAGGCAAGGGACTTTGCCTAATAGCCCTATAATAATAAAGACTATCGTATCTACCGATTTAATATATGATATAGCCCAAGACTATAATGGCGAAGTAATTGATGTTTTGACCGGCTTTAAGTTTATAGGCGAAAAGCTGGGCGAATTGGAGGCCAAAAACCAGCTTGAGCGTTTTGTTTTTGCCTTTGAAGAAAGCTATGGCTATATGGCGGGCGCTTATGTCAGGGATAAAGACGGCGTGGTCGCCTCAATGCTGGTCGCAGAAATGGCGGAGCATTATCTTAATCAAGATAAAACTTTAATAGACAGGCTTGAAGAAATCTATGAGCGATACGGATACAACACAAGCTTATTAAAAAGCATAGAATTCAAAGGTATGGAAGGCACAAAAGAAATGAATCAAAAAATTGACGCTATTAGAAATAATCCGCCTTCTGTCTTAGGCAAATACGAAGTCAAGCAGTTTAAAGATTATCTGCAAGGCATTGACAATCTGCCTGCGTCCAATGTGCTAAGCTTTGTATTGGACCAAGCCAAAGTTTTAATAAGACCGTCTGGCACGGAACCCAAACTAAAAATTTATACGCTTGCCTCATCCTCAACGCCTTCGCAGCTTAGGAGTTATTCCCAAGAATTGCTAAACGCGATAACCAAATACTTTATCTAATAACATAAGACGCAATGATTATAAAAATGCCGACAAACTCGGCATTTTTTTGTGAATTAATTATTTCAAGTTAGTTTATAAAAATTACAATTTAATTATTAAATTTTAGATTTTCACTTATTCATTATCATATTTTGATAATAACGAATATAAAATTAAGAAATTGTAAGCAATAAATTAATGGACATATTTAGGTTCATTTGCTATAATTTGAAATAGTTAATTTATTGTCAAATTAAAGCAAATAAATTTCATAGTTTGATTATTTATTTATCAAAAGGGGCTAGCAAATGAAATTTGTATTGGAAGAATCAAAAGTTCAATTATTGAAAGAGCGCATCCAAAAACACAAGCAAAAGCCAGGACCTTTGATGCCTACTTTGCATGACGCGCAAAATATTTTTGGGTGCATTCCTATTGAGGTTCAAAAAATTATATCCGAAGAATTAGACGAATCGGTCGCCAAAATCAACGGCGTAGTCACATTTTATTCTAATTTTTCGACCGAGCCCAAAGGCAAGCATATCGTTAGCGTGTGCATGGGCACGGCTTGCTATGTAAAAGGCGCGAAAGCTATTTTGGACACTATTTCGGATATGTTGAATATAGAGCCCGGTCAAACGACCAAAGACGGTTTGTTTACATTAGAAAATACGCGTTGTATCGGCGCTTGTGGTCTCGCGCCTGTGTTTCAGATCGGCGACAAAGTTTATGGCAACGCGACCAAAGACACAGCAAAACAAGCTATAGAAGAAATTTTAAAATCGGAAGCTTAATTAGGGTTGAGGAGAAATAGATGGTTACTTTTGATTATTTGAATGCCACCAAAATTAAGACCGAAGCCAAAATAAACCCTCAAAATCATAAAAATGGATTTAGGGTTGTCGTAGGAATGGCGACATGCGGTCTTACCGCGGGAGCGGATAAAGTTTTTCAAACATTAAAACAACTTATCGAATCTAATAATTTAGATAATATTGATTTGGCGCCAGTAGGTTGCGTGGGCGAGTGCGCCCTAGAGCCGCTAGTCGAAGTGATTGACCATCAAGGGCAAAAGACCACATATTGCAAGGTAAGCCTTCAAGATATTGAAAAGATTGTCAATCAACATCTTATAAGCGGCGCGCCCGTAAAAGAATTGACAATAGACAATTATAAAAATATAGACAGTTCTTCTTTGCAAGTTCGTATCGCTTTGAGAAATTGCGGCGTTATTAACCCCGAGGATATCAACGAATATATTTGCTATGACGGTTACAAGGCTTTGGGCAAAGTTTTGACCGAAATGACGCCCGAAGAGGTAATTCATGTTATACAAGAATCCGGACTTAGAGGTCGCGGCGGCGGCGGTTTTTCGACTGGTCTCAAATGGAGTCTATGCGCCAAAAACAAAGGCGGTCAAAAATATATAATTTGCAACGCCGATGAAGGCGACCCTGGCGCGTTTATGGACAGGGCTGTGCTAGAGGGAGACCCTCATAGCGTGATTGAGGCGATGGCGATTGGCGGCTACGCCATAGGCGCGTCTCAAGGATACATATATATTAGAGCCGAATATCCCTTAGCGGTGCAAAGGCTTAATAAAGCGATTGAGCAAGCTTACGAGGCAGAGCTTTTGGGCAAAAACATTTTTGGCACGGATTTTTGTTTTGACCTTGAGTTAAGGCTTGGCGCGGGCGCGTTTGTGTGCGGAGAAGAAACCGCGTTGATCGCGTCAATAGAAGGCGAGCGGGGAATGCCTAGAAACAAACCGCCGTTTCCCGCGGATAAAGGGCTTTTTGCTAGACCTTCAATAATTAATAATGTAGAGACTTACGCTAATATCTCGCCCATTGTTTTGAAAGGCGCCAAGTGGTTCGCCTCAATGGGTACGCAAAAGTCCAAAGGCACCAAAGTTTTCGCTTTGGGCGGCAAAATCAATAATACGGGCTTATTGGAAGTTCCTATGGGCACAACCTTAAGACAGGTAATATACGATGTTGGCGGCGGAATACCCAATAACAAAAAATTCAAAGCCGTCCAAACAGGCGGGCCTTCAGGCGGATGCTTGACCGCCGAGCACCTTGACACGCCCATAGATTATGACAACCTTGTTAAACTAAACTCAATGATGGGTAGCGGCGGAATGATTGTAATGGACGAAGAAAACTGTATGGTGGATGTGGCGCATTTTTATTTGCAATTTACGGTTGAAGAGTCCTGCGGAAAATGCACGCCTTGCCGCGAAGGCACCCATAAGATGTTAGAAATTTTAGAAAAGATAAAGTCAGGCAACGGAACGATGCAAGATATCACCGAGTTGGAAGAATTGGCGTATTATATCCAAGATTCCGCGCTGTGCGCTTTGGGGCAGTCCGCGCCTAATCCCGTTATATCAACTCTATTGAACTTCAAAGACGAGTACATCGCGCATGTTACGGACAAAAAATGCCCCGCCAAAGTATGTAAAGCGCTTGTAAACTATGCGGTCGTTGCTGACAAGTGCATAGGCTGCACAAAATGCAAGCGTAATTGTCCCGTTCAGGCTATAAGCGGCGAAGTCAAGAAACCCCATAAGATTGACACCAACCGCTGTATCAAATGCGACATGTGCAGACAAGCTTGCCCTGTTAACGCTATTATCTTGGAATAGGAGTTTAATAATGAATACTGTGACATTGACTATAGACGGACAAAAAATTACTGTGCCTGAAAACTATACTATATTACAGGCAGCGAAAGAATTAGGAATCAATATACCTAGGTTATGCTATTTAAAAGATATCAATGAAACATCGGCTTGCCGTATTTGCGTTGTGGAAATAGAAGGCATGCGCACGCTAAAAAACTCATGCACAGTTAAAGTTCAAAACAACATGGTTGTCAAAACCAATACCCCGCGCGTCCGAAAATCTATTCAAAAAAACCTTATGCTTTTGGCGTCCAATCACAAATTTGATTGCTGGAAATGCCCCAGAGAGCGCAATTGCGAGTTTTTGTATTTGTTGAGAAAATACAATATTGACAACTCAATGGGCGAGGACGCATACTTTGCCAAAAAGCATTTTATAACCAATATAACAGACGCCATAGTTTTGGATAGTTCCAAATGTATCTTGTGCGGCAGATGCGTCAGCGCTTGCCAAAAATACGCGGGCACGGGCGCGCTTGATTTTAACGAACGCGGATATCACACTTACATAAGCTCTGCCCAAAACCACGACCTTGACGACAGCGGCTGTATTTATTGCGGCAAATGCATTCAGGCTTGCCCAACAGGCGCTTTAAGAGAAAGAGACCAAATAGACGAAGTTTTAGAACTTCTATCCAATAAAGAATATTACACCGTAGTTCAGATTGCCCCCGGCGTGAGAGCCGCTTTGGGCGAAGAATTTGGTTATCCAATAGGCACAAATGTAGAAGGCAAGCTGTATAACGCGCTTAGTAAATTAGGATTTGACGACATCACAGATACCAACTTCAGCGCGGATGTGACCATAATGGAAGAAGGCACAGAATTTATTCACCGGTTTCAAGACTTTAAAAACGGCGACAAAAAAGCCTTGCCGCTTTTTACATCTTGCTCGCCTGGTTGGATAAGATATATAGAGCAATACTATCCCGAATTTTTGTCCAACTTGTCGTCTTGCAAATCGCCTCAGCAGATGCACGGCGCGTTAGTAAAACATTATTACGCCCAAAAAATCAATACTCCCAAAGAAAAGATAAAAGTCGTTTCTATTATGCCTTGCATAGCCAAAAAATACGAGGCAAAGCGTCCCGAGATGGAAGCGGACGGCGTGCGAGATGTAGACTATGTTTTGACCACTCGCGAGCTTGCCAGAATGATAAGAAGACAAGATATTGATTTTAGAGCCTTAGAAGATATTACGCCTTCTAGCCCTATGGCTAAATACACCGGAGCGGGCGCAATCTTTGGCGTAACGGGCGGCGTTATGGAAGCGGCGCTAAGAACGGTAAGGGACATACTAGAACAAAAAGATTATACCGATGTGGACTTTGCCGCTATAAGAGGAGCGGGGGACGGCATCAAAGAAGCCCAAATCGAAATAGCGGGAACAAAGCTGACTGTGGCGGTCGTTCATGGGGCGGTCAACTTCAAAGAAATGCTTGAAAGAGTCAAACAAAACCCCGGCAAATACGCTTTTGTTGAGTTTATGGCTTGCACGGGCGGATGCGTCAACGGCGGCGGACAGCCTATCTTATGCGCAGAAGACCAAGAAAATATAGACATAAGAACCGAAAGGGCAAAGGCGATATATAATATAGACGCCCAAAAACAGTTGCGCAAATCCCACCAAAACCCTGTTGTGATTGAGCTTTACCAAGAATTTTTGGAAAAACCCGGCAGCGAAAAGGCTCATAAGCTTTTGCATACGCATTATGCCAAAAAGGAAAGTTATTCAAAACTTTGATTATTAATAAGTTAAGATAAGAAATGAAAAAAGTATTATCATTTGTTTTATTTTTGGTCATATCGTTATCTAGCGTTTTTATGCTAGCGTGCGCCAAAGAGAGCGACAAAGTCAAGGTTATGGTTCCCAACGGAATCACCTTGATAGCGTGGGGCGGACTTTATGATAATCGTGATGTAGAAATTGACAATGTGAATGGACCTGATTTATTATCGACTGCATTTGCTTCGTCTTCTCACGATATAATTGTAGCGCCGTTAAACCTAGGCGCGAAGTTGTATAACAACAGTAATACCAAATATAAATTAGACTCAATGATTACTTTTGGCAATTTGTTTATTGTGTCTAAAGATAAAGTTTCATTAGATGATAAATTGCAAGATTTAAAAGGCAAAAAGTTGATAGCCTTTGGGCGAAACGCAACGCCCGACATAATCTTGCAAGCGGCGTTAAATTCAAAAGATATAACAGATTGCGAAATAGAGTATCAATCGGGCGTAAGCGAAGTTGTGGCTTTGTTTAAAGGCGAAGATTCAGAATATGACTACGCTCTTGTAGCTGAGCCCGTTTTATCGCAATTAAAAAATATGGGATTGGATCTTAATATCGTTGACCTTCAAGAAGTCTTGCAATATGATAGCGATATGGAATCTATTCCTCAAGCGGGCGTTTTTATCAACCCCGAATCCAAAAGAATAGACAAGATTAATGAAGCATTACAAGAACTAAAAAACAATATCGAATACCTAAAAGCCAATCCCCAAGATTACGCTCAAGATATAATCAAACATCATGAGTATTTTAAAAACATAACTAGCGAAGTTATTGCCTCGGCTATTCAAAGCGGCGATATTATAGATTACAAAAAAGCCAAAGATAATAAACCCGTTTTGGAAGCGTATTTTCAATTACTAATAGACCAAAATAAAAACTTGCTGGGCGCTCAGCCCTCGGATGATTTTTATTATTACTGAAAAAAGATTGATGAAAAAAGCGAAAAAACATTATAGCTTCATATACATAATTCTTGGCATAATGTTTTTGCTTGCGCTTTGGACGGTTTTACAAAAAATTATAAATAATAACCTTGTTGTTCCCGATATTCCCAGCGTATTTAGGGCGTTTTTAGCCTTATTAAAACAATCCAAGACCTATTTTATTATTTTAAAAACAATAGGCAGGCTTATAATCACTTTAATTTTTTGCGCGGCTTTGACCTTGATATTGTCATATTTTTCATATAAGTTTGAATGGTTTGAAAATTTTATCAAACCATTTTTTAGCATAATGCGGACCGTTCCCGTTGTTTCGCTTATTATTATATTGCTGTTTTTGGCGGGCAATGACATCAGTCCGTATTTTATAACCGCGCTTGTGATTTTGCCCGTTATGTATGAAGGGATTTTAAGCGGATTTTTGGCGATTGACGACACCCTAAAAGA
Source organism: Clostridiales bacterium (assembly GCA_012840805.1). Taxonomy (GTDB): domain Bacteria; phylum Bacillota; class Clostridia; order Christensenellales; family DUVY01; genus DUVY01. Next base: position 20,481 of record DUVY01000078.1, read on the forward strand.
CGAACTTAGACTTCTAAGTAGCGTTAATTTTAAAATAATAATGTCGGTTTTTATCCCTATGACATTACCGTATTTAATCGCGTCTTTCTTGCAATCCTTTGGTCTGGGTCTAAAAGTAATGGTAATGTCCGAATTTATTGCGCAGCCCAAAGACACCATAGGCTATGTTATGCTGCAAGAGCGAATTTATCTTGATACGGCGGATATTTTCGCGTGGACGATTATAATGGCGTTGTTTGTCTTTTTGGTGGAATTAGTTGTTAAAACAATTAGGAAAAGAATTTAAAAAAGCCCCGCCGATCAAAATCTTACGGGGCTTGTTTTTTTAAGCTCTAGCGCTGGGACCGTTGTCTTCTTGTTTGTATAAAAACTTAATCACCCCAATAGATGCTTTTTGAGGCAAGATACGGCTCAAAGCGTATTGCATTTTGTTTTTTAGACCCACAACGCAAATAACATCTGGGCGTTTTTTTGTGGCTTGGCTAAAGATCGCGTCGGCGACTTTTTGCGCGCTCAAGCCATGCTGTTCTATATCAGCCAATGTTTTGGTCGCGTTTTCTAAATTTTGGACCTGTTCGCCATCCGAATAAATCTTTCTTTTTTGGGTAAATTCCGTTCTGACGCCGCCGGGCACAATAGAAGTCGCGTAGATATTATACTGATTGAGCTCAATATTAAGTTCGGTAACATAGGCGCTTAACGCCGCCTTAGACGAGCTATAATACGCCTCAAAGGGAACAGGCATCTCGCCCGCCAAAGAACTCACAAAGATAAGCCGTCCTTTGTTATGCGCTTTCATAACGGGCACAATGTATTTCACAAACTCTGCCGCCCCAAACATATTGACCTCAAAAAGATAGCTATAATCATCGCGCGTGGTCTTTTCAGCGGGCGCGGCTATTGAAATACCCGCGCAATAGATACCTATATCAAGTTTTCCATGCTCGGATAAGATTTTCTCAACGGCTTGCGACAAAGTTTCAGGATTGGTAATATCTACCGTAAAATTAATCACGCCCGCGATTGGGCATTCCGTTCTTGAACCGTTATATACTATATAATTATTATCCATAAATTTTCTTATTGTTTCCATTCCTATGCCGGACGAGCCGCCCAAAACGAATACAACTTCTGCCATTATTACACCTCTTTTTATTTTACTTAATAATATTATTGATTATCTTTTAAAGAAATATTTAACACTTGCGAAATAAGGAAAAAAATGTTATTTTAATTTTATGCGCGTTTATAATTGTATGTAAATATATTTTTATTTTTAGGAGGTAAATTCAATTTAATTAATAATTTTATATTTAGGGCATATTATTATTAACAAGCAATTAAGGCCCTGTTTTTTTGAAAACTTCAGGTCTTTATGGATAAAAGGGAGTAGTCACCGTTAAAAAATTTAACGGCTAATATGCCGTCAACACAAAGATTACTGACTTTCGGTATATAGATTTTAATGGCAAGACTTTTATCATTTTGGGCTTTTTAAAAGGTCCAAAGGCTAACGAGCAGGAGGTAAAATGACATATTATAACAAAGAAGTTGAAGAAGTATTAAGCCAGTTACAAACTTCAACTTCGGGGCTAAGCGATCAAGAAGCGGCAGCAAGACTTGAAAAATACGGATACAACTCTTTATCGGAAGAAAAAAGAGCGGGATTATTAGTCAAATTCCTAAAACAATTAGTCAATCCTATGATAATAGTATTGATAGTCGCCGCCGTTATTTCGGGTATTTTAGGCGAATGGATAGATATGTCCGTTATCTTAGGCGTTGTGCTTATAAACGCTATTATGAGCACCGTTCAAGAAGGCAAGGCAGAAAAGGCTATTGCCAAACTTAAGAGCATGGCGACGCCATATACGGCGGTAATAAGAAACGGTTCTGTAAAAATGACGCCCTCCAATACCTTAGTTCCGGGCGATATTATGCAAATATCGGCGGGGGATGTTATAGCGGCCGACGCTAGAATAATCAAATCAAATAGCTTAATGTCTGAAGAGGCGGCGCTTACAGGCGAATCCACGCCTGTGGAAAAAAGCGCCGAAAAGATTGACAGCGATAATGTCATAGTGGGCGACCAAAAGAATATGTTGTTTACCACGGGCAAAATCATATACGGCACAGGTCTTGCCGTAGTGACAGCTACGGGTATGAATACCGAAATAGGCAAGATCGCCAATATCTTAAAAGAAACCAAAGAAGAAACGACTCCGCTTCAAAGACGAATGAACGAAATTAGCGGTGTTTTGACCATAGCCATTTTGATTATGTGCTTGGTGATATTGGGCGTCAACTTGCTTATGGCGTATATTAGCTTGCACCGAATTACTATAGAAACATTTATGGGCTTTTTCACTTTGTCTGTCAGTATCGCGGTAGCGGCTATACCCGAAGGGCTACCGGCTGTAGTCACTTTGGTTTTGGCGTTAGGCGTGCAAAAAATGGCAAAGCGTCACTCAATAGTAAGAAAGCTAAACGCGGTGGAAACTTTGGGTTGCGTGCAATTTATATGTTCAGACAAAACAGGCACGCTTACCCAAAACAAAATGAGCGTGAAGAAAAACTATTTTGACGGCAAAATACAGCCCGTAGAATTTCCCAAGAGTCCGACCGCCGATTATTTTTTGAAATGCTTGATGCTTTGCAATGACTCGGTTTTAGAAGGCGAGCAAGGCGATCCTACCGAAATCGCTTTGTTAAAATTAGGCGCGGACAACGGCGTTAACCAAAATGATTTTAATCATCTATATCCTAGGGTTTTTGAGTTGCCTTTTGATTCAGAGCGCAAGCTTATGACTACAGTCAACCAAACTAATCAAGGACTTGTTTCTTTTACTAAAGGCGCGGTTGACCATGTTTTAAAAAGATGTACGCATATACAAGTCGGCAAAGATATATTGCCCATAACCCAACAGCACATAAACGACATCCTAAACGCTAACAAAGAAATGGCGAGCACAGCTTTGCGCATATTGGCAGCGGCGTATAAACCTATCCCCAAAGTCCCAAACGAAAAAGAAAAAGGCGAATTAGAACAAAACCTAATCTTTTTGGGGCTGACGGGCATGCAAGACCCGCCTAGACCCGAAGCTTATGATTCTATTAAAACATGCAAAAAAGCCGGCATAAAAGTAGTAATGATTACGGGCGACCACAAAGATACCGCGGTTGCCATCGCAAAAGAACTTAACATCATCCAAAACGAAAAATACGCGATTACGGGCGAAGAGTTGGACAAAATGAGCGACCAAGAACTCAAAGAAAAGGTCAATTATTATAGAGTGTATGCCCGCGTTTCTCCCGAACATAAAGTCAAGATAGTAAAGGCTTTGCAGGCCAATAATAATATAGTCGCTATGACGGGCGACGGCGTCAATGACGCGCCCGCTTTAAAAACCGCCAATATCGGCGTGGGCATGGGCATTACAGGCTCTGATGTAAGCAAAGATGTGGCGGATATGATTTTGACGGACGATAACTTCGCGAGCATAGTGACGGCGGTAGAAGAGGGCAGAAGAATTTATGCCAATATCAAAAAATCAACTAGATTTTTATTGTCGTGTAACGCGAGCGAGATTTTGCTTTTGTTTATAGCCTCAATAATAACTTTGACGGCGTCTTTGACGGGCGGCGTTTTAAAAGATATGGTTATCTTACATACCGTTCAGATACTGTTTATTAATGTCATAACGGACACTTTCCCCGCGATCGCGCTTGGCAACGATAACGCCGAAGACGATATAATGGCAATGCCGCCAAGGCGGGCTGACGAGAGCTTTTTTGATATATTCTTGATAGGAAATATCCTGATTCAAGCGGTGTTTATGACGGCGCTGACTTACGGTTCGTATTTTATCGGTCGGGCTATCGGACAATCGCCCGAAACCGCGACAACTATGGCTTTCGCGACTTTGTCGTTAATACAGTTATTCCATTGCCTTAATATACATAAAGAACGCAAATCAATTTTCGGGCGCAATTTATTTGGCAACAGAATGCTTATCATTAGCATAATTAGCTTGATTATATTTACCGTGCTGATAATCTCAATAGAGCCGATAGCCACGCTAATTAAGAGCGTTCCTCTAACCTTTACAGAATGGTTAGTTGTCTTTGGAATGTCAATCTCAATAATTCCCATAGTTGAGGTTATGAAAATAATAAGCCGCGCTATATGGGAAATAAAAGTAGAAAAAATATATTAAAAAACCTAAAATAAAAGCCTTTAAAATATAAACAGGAAAAAGTCCTTAAATATTTAAGGGCTTTTTCCTTAGGGTGGAGAATGAGGGTTTTTTGGAAAGAAGCCTATAATAGCCTTATCTTTCCAATATGGCTGTAATTTTATGAATTTTGTTATCTTTAAAACTAGGAATTATATTTCCTTCTATTTTTTGACCGTCCACGATAAGATTTTTAACGCCTTTGCATAGCTTTTGCGGGTTTTTAACGGTAATTTCGTATACCGCGTTTTGATAGTGTCTAACTACCGTATATTCCTCAAAATCTTGCGGTATGCAAGGGTCTATTTTTAAGCCCTCATATTCGGGTCTTATTCCCAAAATGCTTTGTGTAATCGCCACAAAATTCCACGACGCCGTGCCCGTAAGCCAAGAGTTTTTGGCTTGACCAAAGTTTTTGGCATCAGGACCCGCGATCATCTGTGAATAAACATAAGGCTCGGTTTTGTGTATATCGCTTTCATCTTCCAAATACGCCGGGCAAATGCGCTTATAAGACTCAAATGCTTTGTCGCCCCTGCCTATAGCGGTTTCGCCCATCATAATCCAAGGGTTGTTATGACAAAAGACCGCGGCGTTTTCTTTATATCCCGGCGGATAAGACGATATCTCGCCAAGATGTAGATAATACTTAGTATAAGCGGGCTGCACTAACACAAAACCGTATTTTGTGGCGAGATATTTCCAAGCGCTGTCTAGCGCGCGTTTTGGATAACCCATATCATTGCCTATAAGCGCCATAGAGCCAAAACCTTGAGTTTCTATAAAGATTTTGCCCTCTTCATTTTGTTTAGAGCCCACAGGATTGGAAAAGGCGTCATACGCTCTTAGGAACCATTCGCCGTCCCAACCATATTTTATAATCGCTTGTTCCATTTTGGCGATTTCGGTTTCCACCAATTGAGCGTCTTCTTCTAAGTTATATTTTTGGCATAGCCTTAGATAATCTTTGCCTATATATACCGCCATACAAGCGATCAAAACGCTTTCGGCTTTGTCGCCGCCTACATTTTCGGTCGTTTGAAAACTCTCGTCGGGATTTTTAGAAAAACAATTTAGATTTAGGCAATCGTTCCAATCGGCTCTTCCAATCAAAGGCAAACCGTGCTCGCCTAGATTGCCTACAACTTTGCTAAACGCCCGCCTTAAGTGCTCGTGCAAAGGCGTAACAAGTTCGTGATTGTTGTCATAAGGCACTAGCTCGTCCAAAATAGTATGGTCGTCGGTTTCCCTAAGATAAGCGCAAACCGCCAATATAAGCCAAAGCGGGTCGTCGTTAAAATTGCCGCCTATATCGTGATTGCCTTTTTTGGTCAAGGGCTGATACTGATGATAGGCGCCCCCGTCAGGAAGCTGGGTAGAGGCAAGGTCAATAATGCGTTGACGGGCTAGATGCGGAATTTGATGCACAAACCCCAATAAATCTTGCGAACTATCCCTAAAGCCCATACCTCTGCCTATGCCGCTTTCAAAATACGATGCGCTTCGCGACATATTAAAAGTAACCATAACTTGATATTGATTCCATATATTGACCATACGGTTTAATTTTTCATCGTGGCTTGTCAAATAAAATTTATTAAGCAAACCGTCCCAAAATTCTTTTAATTTGTTTAACTCTTGCGTTATTTTTTGAACAGTATTAAGCTTTTCAAGCGTTTCTTTGACGGGCGCTTTGTTTACTTTTCCGTCTATCCATTTTTGTTCTTCGGGCAATTCAGCGTAACCCAAAACAAAGATAAAATCCTCGCTGGATTGGGGCGCCAACTCAACTTCTATATAATGCGAAGCAATAGGCGACCACCCCGAAGCCAATGATTGATAGCTTACGCCTTCGCTCACCGTCCGCGGACAGTCAAATCCGTTATAAAGCCCCAAAAATGTATCCCTATCGGTATCAAACCCGTCAATATCGGAAATGGACGCGTAATAAGCGTAATGATCGCGTCTTTCGCGATATTCGGTGATATGATATATTACATTATCCTCAACTTCCACTTCGCCCGTAGAAAAATTTCGTTGAAAATTGGTCATATCGTCGTAAGCGTTCCACAAACAAAACTCTTCCAAAGTCCAAATTTTGATTTTTCTTACAGTGTCAGTATTATTGGTTAAGGTCAAATGCTGAACCATAGCGCTTATATTCAAAGGCACAAAATAAACAACTTTAGCCTGTAGTTCGTCTTTGGATGAAGTTATTTTAGTATATCCCAGGCCGTGACGGCATTCATAGCTGTCAAGCTCGGTCTTGAGCGGTTTCCAGCCGGGCGACCAGACCGTATCGCCGTCTTTTATGTATATATAATTGCCCCCGTCGTCAATAGGGACATTATTATATCTATACCGAGTAATACGGCGAAGCCTGGCGTCTTTATAAAAACTATAACCGCCAGCGGTATTGGAGATAAGGCTAAAAAAATCTTTGGTTCCCAAATAATTAATCCACGGATACGGAGTCTTGGGCGTTGTAATCGCGTATTCTTTGTTGTTGTCGTCAAAATAACCAAATTTCATCAAAATACTCCTTAAACAAGAATTTCCACTCTAATATTTTTTTGGTTTAGGTCAAGGGGTATCGCGCCCTTATGTTCTTTGCCGTTTAATTTTATGATTGTGGCGTCGCTTACGCGGCAAAAACCTTTTTTGCTCTTTTTTATTGTTATATCAAATTGACAGCCGCGAATTTTCAAAGTAATATCGGCGTTGTCCATACTCTTTAAGAGCATAGGATTAAGCTCAATACCCTCGGTCGTGACATTAAGCCCAAACATCTCAAACAATGTCAAGGTAAGCCAAGACGCCGTGCCCGAAACAATAGGCCCTACGTTTTCATTGGTTTGAGAATTATTGTATTGGGTGCAAAATCTCGGATTGCCTTTAAGAACAAAAGGATTTTTCAAAGTCTTATAGGGCAAGACTCTGTCAAGCATATATTCGCACAGCTCTGTCAATTCATTTGCCAATTCTTCGCTTTTTACTTGTTTGGCGGCTTGCAGCATCGCACAGGTCGCCATCATTGTAGCGTGTTTAAACACGCCCCCGTTTTCGCGATCGCCCGGGAAATAATGCCCGCTTGCCGTGCCGTAAGCCAATCTTTCTAAGTCGGCGAGCGTGTTAAGTTTTAGGCCCGCCTCGGTCATAAGATATTTTTTGATAGGGTCAAGCATAGTTTTGATTTGGTCTTCGGTAGCTGTTTGAGACAAAATAGACCAGCTAAACGAGTTAAGAAAATATGTGCCGTCAATATTAGGGTCGTTGGATAAACCGTCGCCTTTGGCGCCCAGATATGTATATTTGCCGTCTTCAAAGCGGTTAATCATAACACGCGCGAAGAAATCGCCTTTCCACGCTTTTTTGTGCGCGCCTTCTCTTAACCTGTTAAGCAAAGATTGCAAATATTGGGCGTATTCTTGGTCATTAATCTTTCTAGCCAGTTGCAAAGTATAATCAACCGTTATTATAAGCAAGAACAAATTCATTACGCTTTCGCACAAGTCGTTCTCAAAAGGAACGCCGTAAGGCTGTCCTTTGGCTTTTAGTTGCTCATAATACAGCTTTTCTTTGGTCGGACCGTCCAGCCAATTATCGTCTAATTTTAGGCAGTCGTTCCAATCGCTTCTATCAAGCAGGGGAAAACCATTTTTGCCAATGGATATTTCGCCGCTGTATTGAATAATCGCTTTTAGCGTTTGATACAAGGTGCGCCTCTTATCGCTAGCGGCAATTTTGCATTCTTGATTCAAAAAGTCAATATCGCCCGTTAGCGTAATATATCTATAAACCGCGGGCGCTAGCCACAGCCCGTCATCCGAGCAAATGCCCGGCTCTTTTCCTTTCCAAAAAAAGTTATGGTTGGCGTAACCCATTTCATACACATTATTGGCCCATTGCGTAACCAATTCCCTAATTAATTGGGGGTTGTCCATCGCCGCCATATAATACATAGAAGCGTAAATGTCTTGAATTTCCCTAAAGCCAATTTCCCTAAAGCCTTTTTGCGTTTGGGCGAAAGAACGCGACACAAAAGTTTGATACAGCGTTTGGAAAGGCAGGTTATTGTTAAGATAAGCGTTTAGATTGGGCTCGTCGGTATTTACTTGCAGATACGACGAAAAATTGCGATAGAAAGCTTTGACTTTATCAAACATAGCGCACCAAAAATCAGGCTTTATAATCTCGTCCAATAACGCGCCCACTTGCTCGTCAAAAAGTTGATTAATCTTTTCTTCGCTCTCATTGCCCTTGCAAGATACAGCGCCCGTATAAACATCTATATTAATTTCGTCATTGGCTTTGACGCCAAAAGACTTGCCTAGCGCGAAAAAAGCGGGACCTTTGGTATTGTGCTTACAATTCAAAAAATTAAGATTTTGCGGATACTCGATAGAGCCTTTTCCTACAAAGGCGGTATAATCCGCGCAGAACTCGTCAAAATATTGACCTTGGCAACTTAAGGTAACAAACCTTTTGTCTTCTTTAAAATAACTAGGATAATAGTGCGACGAAAAAGCAGCCAATTTATTGTCTTTATATATGGTTTCGGATTCCATTATAACGGTAGAATACACCACATCGGTAACCAGGGCCTGTTCGGCAGGCGTGCCAAATATACCGGTAAAGACAATCTTTAGATTTCTATCTTGATTTAGAGTATTCTTTACGACAATGCGTTGAGTTTCTATGGCTTGCGGCAAGCCTTTAATTTGGGGGACTATAAATATAGTATTGGTTATCTCAAGTCCGCATTTGGTTTTGTATGTTATAACAGTATGATTTTGGCTATGAATACAATGTCCTCCCTCAAGAGTATTTACATCGGCGGAATAAAAGATTCTCTTGCCGTCTTCTATTATATAAAATTGTCTATTGACGGGATTGCCGTTTTCCTCGGGGCGCATATCCCATCTTGCGGCGGTAACCTGCGTGGCGGAATGCGATCTAAAAGAACCTCTTCCCAGCCAATCAACCACGGCCTTGGGAGTGGTTTGCAGGGGATACTCATATCCAATCCTGTTGCCCAACAAAAGATTGACCGCAAAGTGCGGCGAAATAGGCGGAACGGTAATATCAAAAATATGCTCGCCTTTTTCATTTAGGCGCCCGCCAAAATTTTGGGCTCTGTTAGCGTAATAAATAATTTTTAGCGCGATCTCGGCGGGGAGTTGATTTTCTTTTGAGCCCGAAAAGTGTCTTACAAAATCATTTTCAATTATAAAAAGATTGTCATAATCCTTATACCCATTAATATATGATACTAATAGGCGATCGTTTAGTATAAGCGCGACAACGGGACATTGAAATTTTAATCCGCTTACGGCAATTAATTTATCGCCCGCTATTTGAGCGTCAATGCCGCCTTTTAACAACTCTTGGTCAAACCTATCTTTACAAATGTCATAATTGGAAGGAAAAATTCCCAAAAATTCTCTAGCCGTTTGTCTTTGGATATTCATAAAAAAATCATTCTCCTTTACCTCAACTAAAACGATTAAGTTATCGCGCAAAAAAATTTAAAATAATACAAGTTATTGCTAAATTTAATCGTTTTATATATAATAATATAAGCAAAAAATAATGTCAAGATAAAAAAAGAACAAAAATACTATAAATTTTTAGTCAAAACCTATTGACAAGCGCAAATTATAATGCTATAACTATTATAGTGCTTAATCGTTATAGTTAAGCGCGCGATTAAATATTTTAATTAGTTTTAAAAAAAAAAGTTTTAAAAAAAATGACGCAAGTCATTTTAAATAAAATAGGAGGAAGATATGAAAAAAAGATTACCCGTTCTACTGCTAGCTTTGGCTATGGTCTTTTCTTTTTCGGTTACGATGTTTGCTTGCAAACCCTCGGAAGAAGGTCCTGGCGGAACAGCTAAGAAAAAGCTAGTAGTTTGGTCAATGTCCAACGAAGTAGTTGAGCTGTTGAATTATCACAAATTAGCTAACCCGGACTACGAGTATGACTTTGACATTACCTTTATCAACAACGACGACGGTAGCTACGAAGCGGCTCTTGACAACGCTTTCTCATCCAAGAAGGGCGGACCTGACTTGTTCTTGACCGATGTGGACTACACCAAAAAATATGTAGATAGCGACCATACTGTAGATTTGACAAAATTTTATGATTCAAAAGGCACTTATGATTCCGTAAGAGATGCTCTTGAAGAAGACATGTATGGTTACACATTGGATATAGGAACAAGAGTAGTAGGCGAAAAGAAAGAACTAAAAGCTGTTTCGTTCCAAGTCACTCCGGGCGCTATGTTCTATCGCGCTGATATGTTCCTAACGCTTATTGACAATGGCTTGCTAGAAGGCGAAGAAGAAGAAGGCGTAGAAAATTTTGACGCATGGAAGGAAGCTGTAGACTTAGATGAAAGCGCTACATTAGCCAATTATAAAGATTGGTCCGAAAACGATAAACAAAAAGTTGACCAAGCTATGCAAGAATTTGTCGGCGACGATATGGATAAGTTTAAAGACGCCGCTAAGGCTATCGCAGAATGCGCTTATAATGAAGAAAAGGCAGAAACCAAGAAAATCTTGATGGTCAACAACCTAGAAGACATCAAGAGAGTATTCTACGCTCAGCGCGACGCCTTTGTCCAAGACGGCAAAGTAGTCATTGACGAAAACATCTATGGATTATTTGAATACGCTAAGGAAATCTATCCTCTCACCCATAAGGGCGATCAATGGGGCGACAGCTGGAATGCTGGTATGAAAGCGAAGAATGATGATGATGCCGAATACAAGACCATGGCGTTCTTCTTGCCTACTTGGGGATTGTTCTATGTTCTTCAGAACGACGATACAGCTGGTCTTTGGAGAATGATTGAAGGTCCTCAAGCTTATTATTGGGGCGGCACTTACTGTATGATCAGCAAGTATGCCGATGCCGATAAGCAAGAAGCCGCGTTTGATGTTCTCAACTTCTTGACATCGTTGCCTTTCTTCCAAGCTCGCGCGGGATTTGCTGGCGATGTTATGAACTCAAAATCTCTCAACGCAGCATTGGCAAGTATGGATATTTTGGGCAATCCTTTCTTGGGCGGACAAAACCACTATGCTACATTTAACACATTGGCTGACGCTATTGACGCTTCCAATGTCACCAAATACGACTCCACGGTTGACCGCGTTCTCGCCGATGTTATGAAGAGATACGCTGCGGAAGATATTGAAGAACTTGACGATGCTTGGGATGAAGTTGTAGACAGACTAAATTCAGACCTTGATATGGACGTTGAATTACCATCATAATCTAAGCTTTACATTTGTAAATATAGCGGGTTTTGAAAAACCCGCTATATTTACAAAATTTTTTTGTCTTTTTTTATGAAAACAGTATAAAAATTATTAAAGGTGATAAAAGATGTTAAGCTCATCTAACATTGGCAATGTGTCAAATTTTGATACAAAGACCCAAAAAGCCAAAAAGATTAAAAGTATTAGTTACAGAAAATACGGGTATTTTTTTGTAACGCCGTTTATCTTGTTCTTTTTGATGTTTTCTTTATATCCTACGCTTTATACTTTTATAATAAGTTTTACCGATAGATCGGGTCTAGACCCTAATGTATTTGGAAATTTTGTTTGGTTTGACAGTTACAAAAGTGTTGTTGGGGATAAATTCTTTTGGAGATCTATTTTAACCACTCTAAAGATTTGGGGCGTTAATGTTACCTTGCAGTTTTTGTTCGCTATCGTGCTCGCGGCAATATTTAACGACCAAAGCCTAAAGATAAAAGGGCAAGGGATATTTAAGTTTGCTTATTATTTGCCCAATATTGTCACGGCGGCTACGGTCGGTTATATATTTAGGCAATTATTGCAACCATCGGGAACGATTAACACGTTATTAGTGAAATATGTTGATGGTTGGGTAAGAAAAAACTTTATGTTGGAAAAAGATATAGTTCAACTTTCGGTTTCTTTGGTTTTGACTTGGATATGGTATGGCAACACTATGATTGTTTTGTTAGCGGGTATGGCAGGAATTGACCCCACATTATACGAGGCGGCCAGAATAGACGGCGCCGGCTCTGTCAAGCAGTTTTTCTATATAACTTTGCCATTATTAAAGACAATATTGTTATATGCCTTTATAACCAGTCTTGCCGGCGGATTGCAGATGTATGATGTCCCGTTCTTCTTCGTGCCCACTAGCCATACTCAGACGGTGGCGATTAGAATTTATCAATGGGGCTTTACGGGCGTTAACCATTACGGCAAAGCGGCTGCGGCGTCTATAATAATGTTGATTATAACAATGCTCATAAGCTCGGTATTATTCTGGATAATGAGCGTTGATGTTAGTTCTACCAAAAAGTATTCAAAGGCTAAAGGGGTGTGATATGGAACAACAAGCAGCATTGACTCCTTTGGAGCTATCAAAACTTTTAAGAGAAAAAAGAGAAAGACGCGAAAAAATAATTCGCGGCGTAATAAAAGTATTTATATACATAGGTCTGATTATATTATTCTTAATCAGCATATTGCCTTTTTATGTGGTTTTGGTAAACGCTACTAGATCTACTTCTGAATTGCAAGTGGATTTTTATTTAACGTTTGGCTCGCATTTATCAAATAATCTTGAATGGCTAAAGAAACAAAATGTTGATTTTGTGAGCGCGTTTTTAAATAGCGTGTATATATCCGCGGGGGCAATCTTTTTGTCCGTGTATATTTCATCCTTAACGGCGTATGCCATAGTCGTGTATAACTTTAAGCTAAAAAACCCAATCTTTATATTGGTCTTGCTGTTAATTATGGTGCCTACCCAGTTAAGCGTAGTAGGATTTTACGCGTTAATACACGGCATTGGTTTGTATGATAACATATGGGCGTTTATCTTGCCCGCGGGCGTAGCGCCGACCACGGTGTTTTTTATGCGGCAATACATAGTCGCTAATATTCCGCTAGACTTTATAGAGTCGGCTAGAATTGACGGCTGTAAGGAGTTTTGGATATTTAATATCATTGTTTTGCCTTTGTTATTGCCGGCATTAGCCACTATGGCGATATTCTCTTTGATCGCGTCTTGGAACAACTTCTTTATGCCTAAGATAATATTATTGAGCAAAAAGAATTGGACGCTGCCTGTTTTGATGGACAAACTAAAAGGCGATATATACAGACGCGAAATTGGACCGCTACATACGGCATTGGCGATAGCGATAGCGCCGTTATTGGTGTTTTACGCTTTATTATCTAGATATATAATAAAAGGAGTTGCGTTAGGGGGATTAAAAGGATAAAATTATTTCGTGAAAAATATATTCGCGTTGTTAATAAATAACTAAAGGTAAAAGATGGTTACTCTAAAAGATATTGCTTTAAAATGCGGTGTTTCGGTTGGCGCGGTAAGCAAAGCGCTTAATGACAGTCCAGATATAAGCGTTGAGACCAAACAATACATCAAAGAAACGGCGTCTAAGCTTGGCTACCGCCCCAATTTTTATGCCCGCACGCTAAAGACAAATCGCTCTTATAATATCGGCATATTATTTGACGACGATACTAACAACGGTTTTGGTCATGCGTTCTTTTCTAACATTATGAGCTCGTTTAGAAGGGTAATGGAATTTAACGGCTATGACCTTACATTTATAGCTAGAAACTCTCAAGACAAATACACCTATGTTGAGCATGCGCGCCATCGCAGGCTTGAGGGCGTTTTGGTGGCTTGCGTGGACTATAACAATGACGACGGCATATTGGAAATATTAGAATCTGAGATCCCCGCTGTCGCGATTGATTATATAAGCGACAAATTCGCGTGCGTCTATTCTGATAACTATAACGGGTTAATGAAGTTAGTAGAGCATTGTATAGAAATGGGTCACAAAAAAATAGCTTTTATTCACGGTCAGCATACATGCGTCACTGAGCAGAGAATAAAAGGCTACAAGGACGCTCTCCAAAAACACAATTTGCCATTTAGAGAAGAGTATTTGATAGAGGGCGAATATTATTCAATAGACATTACTTATCAGAGGATGCGGCGGCTTATGAGTCTTCCCAACCCGCCGTCTTGCGTAATAATATCTGACGACTATTGTATGTTTGGGGCTCAAAAAGCGGCCTATGATATGGGTTTATCTATTCCGTGGCATGTTTCTGTGGCGGGCTTTGACGATATCAGGATAGCGCCTTATTTCTCGCCTCCGCTTACCACCGTAAGACAGGACGCGTTTTTGTTTGGCAAAACCGCGGCCGAGATTATATTATACGATATAGAAAAACGAACAAAATCAACTCATAATATTGAAATACCAACAGAACTAATCAAACGGCAATCAATCAGAGAAATTTAGGTTTTTATTAATTTTCTTTTTTTAAAAAATTTATATCAAATATAAGGTTGGGGGACAATGAAAAAAAGGATTTTTAGACTTTTTTGTCTTTTGAGTTTATTGTTTTTCGTGTTCTATTTTAACGCTTGTTCTTCTATAACAAGAGTGGAAATACCTCAATCGGGCGTTAGCCGCAATGGAAGACTCAAAGTAATTGAAGACAAAGACGGCATAATGAGACTGGCTAACGAAAAAGGCGCTTTTATATCGTTAAGGGGAATGAGCACTTATAACTTTAATAGAGTAATCGTGGGAGAGGGTTCGCAAAATCTTCTTAACTCTAACGCGTTTTCGGCGTTGAGAAAAGATTGGAATTGCAATGTCATTAGATTGGCGGTTTATGTAAGAGCCGAAGATAATGGCTATAACGGAATGAAAGAACAGACTTTAAATAATATAGACAAAGCTGTCCAATTAGCCACAGATAATGATATGTATGTGATTATTGATTGGCATGTTCTTAGTCCTGGCGATCCAACCGATGATGTTTATAAATACGATGAGGAATTTTTTACTAATGTCGCCCAAAAATACGGCAAATCCAAAAATGTTATGTTTGAGATAATGAACGAGCCGCACAGCTATACGCTTAATGATCAAGATTTTTGGACGCATATTAAGCCTTACGCTCAAAAAATGGTTAACCTGATTAGAAAATACTCCAAAAATATTATTATTATCGGCAATCCCTGTTGGTCTCAACGACCCGATATATGCGCTCAAGACCCAGTAGAAGGCGAAAATTTGATGTATTCCGTGCATTTCTACGCCGGCAGTCACGGCGAAGAACTTAGAAATAATATTTTGGCGGCATTAGAAGGCAAAGTTGCTGTTTTTTGCACAGAATGGGGAACAACAACAAGTGACGGCGGACAAAGAGACAAAAAAATTTACGCGTCTGAGACTGATGTTTGGCTAGATTTTTTGGACGAACATAAAATAAGCTGGTGTAATTGGTCAATGGCAGCCAAAAGAGAGGCGTCCTCGGCGCTAAAGGTAACTACGTCGCTCAATCCTGAAAAAGGCTATTGGGAAGAGGGCGAGATTTCGGAAAGCGGTCAGTATGTCCGAGCGCGCCTAAGAAGCTATAGCGACATAAAATAATTTTGCCTAATATAATTTATATAAACTCTTTTTTAAAAAGCTGATAATCAACTAATATTGATAAAAGCAAATCAATAAAAAATTATTACAAATGTATAATAGTATGAGTAATATAACCCATACTTTATTTTTTAGCAGAATAAGCCATATAAGGCGGCTCGCCCCGTTTTTTGGTTAATTAAATAATTGTTAATATAGATATAATAATCTCAAGAACATTCCCATATAATCTTATCGCGTATCATTTAATTATTGTTACTCGCCTTTACATTATACCGCCTATATTCCCGTAAAATCCTAACGCATTTTATTTAATTTATTTGTGGCGTATAATATCCTGTCCCAAAACCCATAGCAAACATTTAATAAAAATATACAACTCGCAAATTAATAAATAAATTTTCCAAAAACTTACATTTATTTTTGATTAGATTTATATTTACTTTATTTGTTTAATCCATTATAATTTACGCTAAAAAAAGCGTTATAATGGGTTTTTTATTTGCATTTTATGTATGATTATTTTTGTATTATGTTGAATTAATATGAAAAATTGTATAAATGTTAATATTATGTGTTAAACACAACAAAATATATTAAAAACAAAGAAACACAAATAAAGCATATATATAAAAACAAATCTATTTTACATAAATTTATAATAATATATTGTTGATTTTAATTATTATAAATGATATATTATTAGATATTAAATAGTCATACTACAGTCTTCTAAAGCGTTAGATGTTTAGAAAAAGTAAGGGAATTATATGAATAAAAAACTATCTTAAATTGCAACTACAAGTGCAACGGTTTGTATAATAAATTTGTTTTACAGTTCCC
>DUVY01000142.1 GCA_012840805.1 Clostridiales bacterium
CGGAGTTTTGGGAAAATGCTGAAGTGATATGGGCTAGGGTAATCGATTGACGTGAACCCCAAGAAGGGCCGCCGCGGTCGCAGAAGTCCGTCCGGAGGGTTTAAACAGCCGGGCGCCAGGAGACCAAATATATACAACCCACTAAACCCCGGGGTTTTCCCGGCTGTTTCCCCGGGGTGGAGGTGGGGCAATAAGCGGAGAATCCTGGGGAAAGGAGGTTTAAAATGGGAGACCTGTTCTGTGGATGTTGTGGTAGCGACGATGTCCAAAACTATCGTTGCGTTCGGTGTGGAGCGGAGATAGACGAGGACGGGTCATTTTCTTACGACCCGGAAGAAGTCAAGAACAATATCGAGCATTACGACAGTTTTCATCGGCGCTAAGGGGTAAAGCCGTGAAACCCGGCGGGGCGGTGGCAACCGCCCTCCAGTTCAAGCCGAGAGAAAGGAGGGGTGATAAGGATGGAATCTGACGTTAATAAACCGCAAGAATTGTTAAGCGACGTCATTTTAGATGCCTATGTGAGTGGCTTAGAACGCGACATTGAAAACATAAAACTATTACAACAGTTAAAAAGAATGAGCGAAACCATTCCGTCAGAGCATATTAAAAACAATTATAAAATAGCTCGTATAGAACAGTTTTTCTACTGCAGACGTCTCGCGCGAAAACGAGAAGGATATATGATGGAAAGAGTCAGAAACGAACTAGCAAGAAGAAACACAAACAAGAAGGGATAACAATTCAAGCCGAAGGAAAGGAGGAATCCACTTGGCCGGCATATTAGCAGTCTCCGAAGAGATCGACCGGTTGGAACGAGAGAAAAGAGATCTCGAGTTACAGGTGGCTAAACTTCGAAATGCTTTGGCAGGACTGGTTGAGGGTATAGAAAAGTTGGTTGCTAATAGTGGCGGAGTATATGGACTACGCGCGAACGGCGACCCTGCCCCTTGGGAAGAGTTGTTGCCGGGCGGCAAATATGGGGCATGGTTAGGGCAGTTTGAAGAAGCAAAAACCGTTTTGACAGACTCCTTGACAAAGACCCCGGTAATCGGAAGTGGTCCTAATGGTGACTAAAGAAGAATTCCGGCTCAACATTGAAAATCGACAGCTCAAGAAGAAGCTCAAACATGCTTTAGCTGAAAACGAAAAGCTCGAATGCGAATACCGGGAACTAGCCGAATTTGCGCAGCACTGGCCGGGGCCACAGGAGAAGAATCTGGGTGAGGTAACAAAATGCTAACTCATTTTTCGTTATTTACCGGTATTGGCGGGATCGACCTGGCGGCAGAATGGGCGGGGTTTACAACTGTTGGACAATGTGAATATGCGGACTACCCCACGAAAGTCTTAGAAAAACACTGGCCAGACGTGCAGAGATGGAGGGATATACGAGATGTCACAGCTGAATCTGTTCGAGCAAGAGGGATTGGAGAAATTACCATCATCAGCGGCGGCTTCCCTTGCCAACCTTTTAGCGTTGCCGGGAAGCAGCGAGGCAAGGAAGATGACCGTTACCTCTGGCCAGAAATGTGCCGCGTTATATCAGAACTCCGGCCCGCTTGGGTGCTTGGTGAGAATGTGCCTGGAATCATCAATCTGGCGCTCGACCAATGTATATCTGACTTGGAAGGTATCGGTTACGCCTGCCAAACGTTTAATATTCCAGCTTGTGCCGTCGATGCCAAACACCGAAGAGCAAGGATATTTATCGTTGCCCACTCCAACCGCTTCGGACGGTCTTCAAGGGGCGATAATCAGCAAGGACGATACATTCAAAACGACATCCAACGGGACTATACGAAAGGTGAATCGGAATGGGACGGATGGCTCAATAGGATTAGGGAGGCCGGTTCAGATGTGGGCGACTCCAAATGCGAATATGCAAGGAGAAATAACGCCGGAGCGAGCGAAGGAGTTAGGTTGGAAATGGAACGGAACATCATGGAAAACCCCAGAAGGAGTAAAGAAGAACACTTCGTTAACACATCAAGTAATGATGTTTCCGACTCCCTGTGCGAATTGCCACACCGGAGTTGGGAAACATGGTCAGGGGGGGCAGAACCTTCAAACGGAGATCGGTGGCCAACTGAACCCGACGTGGGTCGAGTGGCTAATGGGATTCCCTCTAGGGTGGACAGACTTAGATGCTTAGGAAATGCGGTAGTGCCTCTACAGGTATATCCAATATTAGCGGCGATAGCCGAGATTGAAAGGAAGTGCGTGAAATCAATACAGTGATTTTAATTGGCCGCTTAACCAAAGACCCAGACCTCAAGTTTTTGCAAAATTATCTATGGTGGTTGGCAGCATGGATAATCATTGATTAAGGAGGAGGTGGAGAGATGATTCCCTGGTGGTGGTTGATTATAGTGTGCATGTTGAGTGGTAGTTTTGGAGCAGTAATAATGGCATTATTCGCAGGAGCGAAAGAGGATAACAAAATAGAGGAGTGTGATTAGATGAACGTAGTAATTTTAATTGGTCGTTTAACAAAGGATGTGGAGCTTAGGTACACGCAAGCAGGTA
>DUVY01000141.1 GCA_012840805.1 Clostridiales bacterium
ATCTACAGTTTTCACCAAGGCAATCATATAGTCCTTCTACTGAACTTTTCAGTTTTTTTAGAAAAAAAAGAAATATATAGGATTTGGATCAACAGTATTAAATTTTGTAATTTACATATAGGGATAAGTCGTATACAAAATGTTGAGCAATTTCTAGAAGATATAACAAAAAATACAAAATCAACCCTTTATTTTGAGGCTTTAATGGATCTACTCCTATCAATGCTTCAAATTAAATCCAAAGAGATTGATATAATACGTAATTATATTCAATCTGAACCAAAGATATTTAAATTTATTTTCAAAGCTATTCAGAATGATACAGAAATAAATGCTTATTTTGATCACCTATTTCAATATACATCTTCATTGTCTGTCGCATTTACTATAGCTTTTTTGGAAATCGCTATATATAATTTAACCATCCTCGGTACTGAGATTGATTCTGAAATGGTAAGAGCGACATATCAATTTCATTGGCAAAGAATAGCAGACTATAACTCACTAAAACATTTTATAAAAGATGCTCTTCAAAGTTTTTGGTATAATGAAAAAAATATAGAAAATAGAGATTCAGATTATTCAGATGCAATTTACCAGTCCATCATCTATATTAAACAACATTACTTCGAAGATATTTCACTAGATGAATTAGCACAACAAGTTAACCTCAATTCTAGTTACTTAAGTTTTCTTTTTAAAAAGGAAGTTGGCACTACTTTTTTACAATATCTTAATAACATCCGTTTAGAAAATGCATGTGCATTATTAAAGAATAGTCCTAATCTAACAGTAGAATCAATTTCTGCACAAGTAGGATATCGTACACCTTCTTATTTTTATAAAATTTTTCGTGAGAAATACGGTATGAGTCCAAACCAATGGAGGAAGAAAAATATGTAACGTCAAAATAAAGAGGGAACATATAACTAACAGTTACATGGCCCCTCTTTCTGATTATTAATCTACTAAGATTTTAAATACAACAGGCTTATCACTTTTTACAGTTTTAGTGGAAATGATAAGAGCCTCTTCATTCCTTTCCCATATGGGTTCTTCAGAAAATCCAAGTACAGAAACATCCTTTATAATTCCATGAAAATGGGGTAATCTTGCAGCGTTTTTTTTGCCCAGAGATTTAATTTTTACAATTCCATTTTCAGGGAATGATAGTACTGTTGCATAAATGTTAGATCCTCTTGCAGTGAAACGGATATCTTCTGGAGTAAATGTCTTTGCTCTTCCGTCAGTAAACTGTCCCTCATCAATACGCGTTGGCCCTTCGCCAGCGACACGCCATACTTTACTATCATATATTGCTTGACCATTTACCTTTAGCCATTCACCTATTTCAAGTAATATTGACTTGTCTTCTTCTGGAATTGTCCCATCTGCTTTTGGTCCTATATTTAAAAGAAGGCACCCATTTTTACTTACTATATCTACAAGGTCACAGATAATCTCCTGTGCTGTCTTATACTCATTGTTTTCGGTGTAACACCAAGAGTTTCTTGCAACCGATGTATCTGTTTGCCAAAAA
>DUVY01000079.1 GCA_012840805.1 Clostridiales bacterium
CGTTAAGCCGTCCGAAGAGATAAAGATAGCAGCGATGGGACCGATAACCAATATCATAGTTGCGATAATTTTTACGGCGATTTGGTGGCTTATCCCGTCTTCTTATTTTTTTACACAAGCGTTTGTCTATGCCAATATAATCAACGCTTTGTTTAATTTAATGCCCGTTTTCCCTTTGGACGGGGGCAGGGTTATGTTTTGCCTATTATCCCAAAAAATGCCCCAATCCAAAGCGTATAAAATCATAAAAATCACAGGGCTAATATTAGGCAGTATCTTAATAGCGCTTTTTATTGTTTCGGCGTTTTTTGATGTTAACATAAGCTTTTGCATATTGGGCGTTTTTGTGTTTTTGTGCGCGCTTGCGGGCGAAAAGAAAGAAAGATATATACGCATATATAACCGCGCTTTTAGAACTCAAAATCTAAAAAAAGGTCTCCAAATTAGACAAATTGCTGTGAGCGCCGATACGCCTATTGGCAAAATAATCAAGATGTTTTCCCCGTCATACTACTATTATGTAAGGGTGTTTGACAAAAAATTAAACAATATAGCTGATTTAAGTGAAACCCAAATAGAAGAATTGCTTTCAAATAATGACTATATGACGCCAATTATAGACGCCCTAAGGTCAAAATAGCGTTCATTTATTGAAATTTTTGCTTTCGAAAATACCAAATAAATGAAACAACAAGTTCTTTTTGGGCGGCGTATGGACTTTTTTAGACAAAAATTGTATAATATTTGAGTAAACCAAATTTACAGAGGAATAATTTGACCGAAAAGAGCAACATCTACATAGATGTCAATTCTAACAATATCTGCGTCGCGATGACCGAAAATGGCGAGCTAGCCGAGTTTTATATTGAATCCTCATCCCAGAAGAAGTTGGTAGGCAATATTTACAAAGGCGTAGTGGTCAATGTGCTAGCTGGCATGCAGGCAGCGTTTGTTGACATAGGATTGGAAAAAAACGCTTTTATGTATGTCGGTGATATGGTATTTGACCGAGCCGAGCTTCAAAATCACGAGATAGAAATTCCCGAAAAACTCTCAATATCTCAGGGCGACGAAATAATGGTCCAGGTCGTAAAAGACGAAGTTGGCACCAAAGGCGCGCGCATATCTTGCAATATATCCTTGCCGGGTAGAAGCGTGGTAATGACGCCTACTTTGGATTTTTTGGGCGTGTCTAGAAAAATCACGGACGAAAAAGTCAAACAAAAACTTATCAAGCTAGTTAAAGCGCACGCTACTAAAGGCGGCGGTTATATAATAAGAACGGTCGCGCCCGAGATGTCCAAAAGAGAAATAATAGCGGAAATCAAACAGCTAGGCGCCCTATGGGATACAATTCAAGCAAGGTATAAAAAAGCGCGACCCAGGGAATTGATTTATACAGAAGGCAATTTGGTCGCTAGAATGGTGCGGGATATGCTCAATTCCAATGTTGAGCGCATAATTACTAATTCCCAAGAAGTTTATGACACCATATCCGAGCATTTGGTAAAAAGTCTTGCCGTTTGCGCCGATAAGCTGGAATTATACAAGGGCAAGACCGATATGTTCAAACATTACGGCATCCGTCAAAAAATTGAAAAGCTACTAGACCGCAAGGTTTGGCTAAAAAGCGGGGGATATTTGGTTATTGATAAGACCGAGGCGCTTACAGCAATTGATGTTAACAGCGGAAAATATATCGGCAACAGCAATCAATTGGAAGACACCGTCTTTAAAGTCAATCTAGAAGCCGCGCAAGAAATAGCCCGTCAATTGAGATTGAGAAATATAGGCGGAATCGTGGTAATTGACTTTATAGATATGGAGCTTAACGAACACAAGCATAAGGTCTTGGAGGCTTTGGAAAAAGCGCTACAAAGAGACCGAACCAAATGCAAGCTACTGGGCATGACCAAACTTGGTCTTGTGGAACTGACCCGCAAAAAAGTTCGCAACGATATTTCAAGTTGCATCCAAGACGAATGCACAGTTTGTCATGGTTCGGGCAGAATTTTATCCACTTTCGCGGTCGCGGATAGAATACGCGCCGACCTTATGGATTTGTTCGCATCTATGGACCCCCCGTCTGTGACGATTACCGTAAATCCCGAAGTTATGGCAAAACTTTTTACCGGGATATTTAGCGCCGAGTGCGAAACTGTTTGGTCCA
>DUVY01000189.1 GCA_012840805.1 Clostridiales bacterium
ATCGCTCACTACAGCAAAGATGGTTGGATCCGAGCCTACGAGAATAGCGTTGAACGTTTGGAGGACTTCTTCCGTTGTAACGAATTCGGCAGAAATATCTTCGATCACGCCGGTCGTTTTTCCGATCGGAAGGCTATCGCCAAAGAGTTGCTTGAACTTACAGAGAGTAAATAAAAAACGATTGGAGGAAAAAAGATGAGGATGGTCACAACGTTAGAAGAATTGTCGGACATGATTCGTCATGACGATTTCGGAAAATGGGACGAAGAAGTAAAGGTCTCGCGGATTCGCCAGAATGATTTTGGGGAACTCCTTGTGGACGGAAGAAGAACGAATCTTACTAGTCATGCTGAAGCTCAACTCTATGGTCGCCTCGGAATCCCTGTCCACTACGCCAAGCGTTGTCCAGCCGAACTGTTGGCCCCACATGTGAACCATTGGCTGGAAGAGCGTTCCGATCAGACGTGGTTTTTGCGCATGAAAGGCGACAAAGTTCGGGCTATTTTAAGCACCAGTTACTCCATTTTAGACAATCGTCACATTTTAAACGCCTTACTCGAGAACATCGAGGGCCAAGGATTTGAAATCACCATGTCTTCCGTAGGGGACGACAGCGGATTTCACGTTAGACTAGTTTTGCCAGATGTGAAAGTAGATA
Source organism: Clostridiales bacterium (assembly GCA_012840805.1). Taxonomy (GTDB): domain Bacteria; phylum Bacillota; class Clostridia; order Christensenellales; family DUVY01; genus DUVY01. The sequence continues at coordinate 659 of DUVY01000189.1, forward strand.
CCGGAGCCATCCGTTCGGGCGAACGAGACAATATCTTCGGAGGAATTCACATTTCGAATTCGGAGATAGGGAAACGGTCCGCCACTGTCGAACTAATGCTATGGCGTTTGGTTTGCACCAACGGAATGGTAGGACTCACCAGCGGGGATCGATTCCGGCAAGCACACAGAGGGGCTGGCCTTTTGGAGTCTTTCGAAGAAAAAGTGGGCAGGGTTCTAAGGAGCGCTAAGAGCGATCTTGAATATTCCCTGTTTGAGTTCGAGCAAACCATGGGAGAGGTCACAGAGCATGGCGAAGAAATCGTGAAGGCCTACTCTGAAAAGAACCACTTAGACAAAGCCACCACAGAAGAGGCGGTAGCACAGCTCCACTACCAATCCAGAACTTCATCGATGTTTGTATTTTCCAAGTATGACATCATCAACGCCTTTACCGCTGCCGCTAGGACCAAAGCGGGAGATGAACGCTACAAAGTAGAAGCGGTGGCTGGTAAGATTCTAGGAGACAGCCTTAGCAGAATGGAACGAACTGCTATTCAATACATGGAGGGGAGAAACCATGAAGGAAATTCAAATTGAACTCATTGAATATGTGCGCCCGTTCGGGCGCACAAGAACCGTAACCATGAATGTAGACCCCAAGTGTGAAGGTGGATATAATCAGATTAAGCAGTCCGGCGCCAGGTTGGGCTTTGAAGTGCTCGGGCGTGCCGGAACTGTGTACGTGTTTTTGGATCACCCCAAGTTGGGAGATTATGTTTCAGAGATTCTGCCTGGCGAGGAACATTTAAAAAGTACGATCGAAAGATTCATCCAACGTTTTGACGCTACGGATTACGAACGTTGGATGAGCAAGTGGAGGGGTTAGTATTGTTTTTCCCAGGAGAATCGCTGAAAGAACTCATGCAAGATCTAGGCATAACCGCAGAGGACATCGCCATTAGGTCGAGGCTTACAAAGAAGCAGGTTGCCTCCCTTTGCAATGGGGAGTGCATAATCACAGACGAAATTGCACACGGTCTAGCCGAGGCACTAGGGACCTCGCCCCACTTCTGGATGGCCCTGCAACAGGTTTGTGACGAACGGAACGAAAGAAAGAAAGGAGAATAACTACACATTGGAACCTCTAGCCTACCAAAAGTCTGTGGAACGGACGTTCCACAGACAAAACAATGAATACGACACCATAAACGCCTCTATGGGCCTCCTCGGAGAAATTGGAGAGCTCACCAACATCTTCAAGAAAGTTTATTTTCATGGACATCCCAAAAACATGAGCGAAGTTATAGACGAATTAGGGGATATCATGTGGTATTACTGTGCACTAGCCAATACATTCAACTTTAGCTTGGAGAAAATGTTATCCAGAGATGTTCCCTCCGATCCACTTAGTGTAAGCCTCGTTGACAAAAAAGATTCTACCAGAGTCTTTAGCATGATATCCCGCATCAACGGCATAGCCACTCAACTTTGCTCCACCCTTGTTTTGAGTCCTGTCATCGAACAACTCCGTCTTGATATTGAGATCACCCTGTTGTTCCTTGCTTTATTAGATGACTTGCACCTCCTAATCAAGAGTCTCGATCTTGATTTGGAGACCATATGCGGTGCCAACCAAAAGAAGCTGGAAACTCGCTATCCAAACGGGTTTACCACCGAAGACAGCATTGAACGTGTTGACACCAAGAGAGAATAGTATTATTTACCAAAATGTGGTATAAGGAAAGTGGAACGAAAGGGGAGAAAATCATGAACGCAATGACGGTTCAAATCATCATTCTGAGTCTGGCGTTTGTAGGGATTCTAGCTATGTTCGTTAAAGGTGGTTTTTTTGAAGACATGAAGCTATGGTGGGGCATCCTTTGGGGGAAAGACGAGGAAGAACATTGCGTTTCTTCCGACCCAAGAACAGATGCATAAAAAAAGAGGGACTTCCCTCTTTTTTTAGCCTATAGAATAATTGGCTTCGGGGCCGAACCCCGACTTAGCCCAACTCTAGGGAGGATGCCTCCAGGTGTAATTGCGACACCTAATACGGGTTTTACGTTCCCTTTGCCAAAAACACGACTCACTCCAAGGTAAGGGGTTGCTTTCCCAATTCTCAAAGCGCTCCCCCCGGCGGTAACCGACCAACGCTTATCTCGACCAAGGGTGCGGGTGGCGGCAACGAAGGGACGAGGTCTTCGCCTTCTCCCTACGCCGGCACCCGTACTTACTTGCCAGTCATCTGTTAATTTCTTACTTACAGAAAAAAATGGCGTAACAGAGGCGTCTCCCAAGCTCACGCCGACTCCAGTGTTAATTCCCACTCCTTTTATGGTTTTCACTCTGCCACCAACAAAGGTTGACACAGGCCTCAACGCCGCTTGCTTTATGAGGTATTCCTTCAAAACTTGTCGGTATATATTCATTCCCTCACCGCTTTCACTTCGATAACGAAATTCTAAACTCATCCTTGTAAAACGTAGCTGTAGGAGAACCCAGATTGCTTGGCCCCATAGTGGCCATTTCGGCATAGCTCGCTTTCCAGTTTAAGAAGTGACCAGTGACCAGAAAGTGGCGCAAAAACACTTTCACTTCCCTTCCCACTCGTTTGCGGTATATTTTTGTCGAATCCAATTTGTCGTGGACATGCCCCATGACATAAAGGTCCGCATCATAGATGTCGGCCAAATCAAATACTTTGGCGAGCTTGGTATGGGGTTTTCTGCTCCCGCCGTTCCCATGCGTGCCGGCAATATCGTAATGGTGATCCCCTAGTTTAATTGTGGTCAGTTTCGTGAAACCAAGATAGGGTATTTCCAAAACACTAGATATAAGGTCGGCTACGTCAATTCCCAAATCCTTGTAGGCTCTAAATTCGTGGTTCCCACTGAAGTACCCTAAGATTTTGTGACGAATGGGCTTTAGGAAAGCGATGGTTTCTTTGATTTGTTCTTGCGGGGGACGAATTTGTTCATAAACGCCTGCGCCCACCGATGTTTTTGTGGACATTTCGA
>DUVY01000140.1 GCA_012840805.1 Clostridiales bacterium
AGAGGGCTTTATATAAATACGCACTAAATAAAGTGGGCTATAAAAAAGCAAGGCAATATGTAGATGATTTTAACTTGCTCGGAAGAGGAGAAAGTTATTTATCTTTAGTCTACTCACAAATTGCAGTGTTAAAAGAAGTGGAAATGCAAAAACGTATAGATGAATTAGAAAAGAAATTAAAAGCACTAGAAGAGCAAATAAGCAATTAAGCAGGATGAGCGGAGGCAGACATGGCTGGATATTACAGAAACAAAAGGAAAACCAGAGAGACTTGAATGGTTTGGTAAATATAATTTGTAAGGAGACGAATGATATGGAAATAGATGTAAACACAGTCATACAAAAGCTAGCAAACCAAATAGCTGATTTGCAATTGCAAGTTGCAATTCTACAGACAGAAAAAGAAGCTTTGCAGAGACAGCTTAGTGAGAAACAAAAGGAAAACCAAAACAAGAATGCTTAACACTATTTTAAGGGGGTAGTAATATGTCTGAGTTATATAAAGCATTTGTAGGGGGAAGAAATGATGAAACTAAAAGAATTCGACATAACGCTTGATGTTAAAAAGTCTGCGCAAATGCCTCTTTATGGGGCCGTGGTGGGCGATTATGATACCAATATACTAAACATATCACTGTATGATAATGATGTCGCTTACCCGCTAGAGGGTCTTGATGTGGAGATAGCATTTGCAAAGCCGGATAGGACTACCGTGGTACAAGACAAGACAAATGGAGTTGTAATAGACGGCGATAGTATTAGGTGTACCCTTGCATCTAACACTATAGCGGTATCAGGCACAGTATATGCTGAGGTGAGGGTGCTCCAGGATACCAAAGTACTTACATCCTCTCGATTTAGTTTTTATGTTCGGAATCCTATCTTGAATGATAGGACGGTCGCAAGCAGTAACGAGTTTCCGATGTTGGTAAGGGCGCTGGAAGATGCGAAAGAAGCTACACAGGGAGCGCATGACATAGTCGATACAGTCCAGCAGAAATTAGATAATGGGGACTTTGTCGGCCCGCAAGGTCCACAGGGTGAGCAAGGCATACAGGGAGAGCAAGGTCCGAAGGGAGAGCAAGGTCCGAAGGGAGAGCAAGGTCCGAAGGGCGAGAAGGGAGACAAGGGTGAACAAGGACCCAAGGGCGAAAAAGGTGAACAAGGAGAACAGGGAATCCAAGGTATCCCAGGCGAGCGAGGTCCTAAAGGGGATAAGGGTGACCCATTTGTTTATGAAGATTTTACTGAAAATCAATTAGAATTATTAAAAGGTCCTAAGGGAGACAAGGGTGACAAGGGGGAACAGGGTCCACAGGGCGAGAGAGGTCCACAGGGTGAGCAAGGCCCGAAGGGAGAGCAAGGGGAGCAAGGCATTCCTGGACTAGATGGGAAATCCCTTGAATTTCATTGGAACGCTACTCAATTAGGAATAAGGATAGAAGGTGAAACCACCTATCAATATGTCAATCTTAAAGGAGAAAAAGGCGATACTGGAGAGCAAGGTATTCAAGGCATACAAGGACCAACTGGAAAAAATATTGAATTTAACTGGAACGGTACCCAGCTGGGTATTCGTATAGAAGGGGAAACGACTTACCAATATGTTAATCTTAAAGGAGACAAGGGTGACAAGGGAGACAAAGGAGACAAGGGTGAACAAGGACCCAAAGGCGATAAAGGTGAACAAGGAGAACAGGGAATCCAAGGTATCCCAGGCGAGCAAGGTCCTAAAGGGGATAAGGGTGACCCATTTGTTTATGAAGATTTTACTGAAAATCAATTAGAATTA
>DUVY01000080.1 GCA_012840805.1 Clostridiales bacterium
CAGCAACACCGAGTTCTTTCTGAAACCATTTGACCAGCGCAAAAACCTTTCTTCCGTCGTCAAAGGTTAAGAAGACCCGAAGGTCACCTCCAAATGGTTGGCGTGCTTTCAAATCAAGCTTTGCTGAGAAGGAACCCGGCTGAAGATTAAGCTTGTAGGCGTATGTCGGTATCTCACAGTTTTCCAGTTCATCTTGTGAGTATATGCGATTTTCAATACTCATTGTTTGTTTTTCTTAGTCCTTTCGATTTTGTTAAGCCTTATGTTCAGGCAAGCTTTCTTTGCCTGGCTGAAGAAAACATTTTTGTTCTCTGTTGAGTTCTATAGGATACTAATCATCTCCTTTTTCAGGTAGTAGTAAGATATATTTATATATATAATTATCTATAGGACTTAAAACGAAGGAACTTCATCTATAGCAATTCTTCCTCTCACCCTATGTTGTAAAAAAATTGCTAAAAGTTTCGGGGTCTATTTGAAAGAAATTTTCCTCTCACTCTAAGTTGTAAAATTTGAAGCAAAAGTTTCGCCTCTTATTGAAGAAAATTTTTAAAAAACTTTTTCAATGTCTTTTCAGCTTGTTTTTCAAAAAGCCCTTACACCTCTTAGTTGGACAAAATGGGGCGAAAAATTCGGGGTCCTTTTTAAAAAAGTTGATAAATAATGGCATTAGCGGAGCAAGCATCGCCTTTTGCCCCCAAAAGTCTGTTTGTTGGGATATCCCAAGCCCTTGAAGCAATCCCCGTTTGATGTGTGCAGGAGCGCAACTTGTTGTCCGCCGACTCATCCCAAACCGAAAAAAATGCGCCACCTTTCCAGATGACGCAGCGTGAAGGGCTATTAAGTTATTTTCCAGATCGTTTTGAGACAGGGTGACTCGTCGACTGTCAATCCCAGTCCGGTTGTTTGTATTGTTATTATTTTTATTTGATGTTAAAATTTGAATATGTCGTAACGAATACAATTCAGCCGAGACAAAATTCTATTATCTTAACTCAAGGTATTATGATCCCTTTATAGGGAGATTCATTAGCGCCGACGATATTAGCATGATATTTTCGGGCGAGACTAATTTATATTGCTATTGCGCCAATAATCCGGTAAACATGTATGATGATACAGGATACTTGCCGAAATGGGCTAAAAAGTTCTTAATCGGTGCAGGCGTTATTGCAGCTGTGGCAGTTGTGGCAATTGCGGCAAGTGTATCGGGAGGAGCCGCCGCGCCTGCTGTTGCGGCGGTTGCAACGAGCGCGTTGAAGGGTGCGATCGTTGGTGCAGCTAGCGGTGCTGCAACAGGTGCTGTTGCAGGCGCAGCTAAGCATATAGCGACTACCGGCAGTTTTTCGGGAGTAGGCGAAGCTGCGCTAAACGGCGCTGCAGATGAATTTATGGTCGGGGCGATAATCGGAGCCATAGTTGGAGGTATTAAAGGTGTTAGTCAAGCAAAAGATATTGTAGGTAAGAAAAAAATGGAGCAAGTTAGGCTGGTAGGTCAACAAGGAGAAGCGGCTGTTGGAATAACTGGACCTAAAACCAAAATCGATTCAATAACAGGAAAAGCAACATGCACATACCCAGATAAAGTAACTAATACGCAATTAATAGAAGTTAAAAATGTTAAATATCAAAGTTATACTAGTCAAATAGAGGACTATCATTTATACGCAAAAAAGAACAACTTGGAATAAGGTGTTACTATGAATCATCTAATAAAAGATTTAAAAGGACATAAGTATGTCACAGCCTGTTGACAAAGTCTGCATCAGCAGGCTTTTTTATATTATTTCCTTGAAAACAATGGTATTATAA
>DUVY01000187.1 GCA_012840805.1 Clostridiales bacterium
TAGAGCTCAAAGTAATATTATCCCTGATGATTATTTTTTTGGAGATGATTCTTTCGTAGCAGATGGCGTTTTAATATGGTAGGTAGGTAGAAAATGTTTGATATAGATAAGTATAAGCTTTATTATAATTATGACCCTAGAGCTAGGGTAAGTGAGGTCATTGATACTAAAGGCAAAATCTCGTTAGCTTATTTATTCCGTTGGTGCGAGTATTTAGAATATATTCCATTATTTGATACAAGCGATGTGGTATGTATGATACAGATGTTTGAAAGATGTACAAAATTAAAGACTATACCTAAACTTGATACTTCTAGTGTTGAATGGGCGGGATGGATGTTTAACTTATGCGAAAGCTTACAGCACTTACCTGACATTAACTTAAAAAATCTCAAAGACGCACGGTCAATGTTTCAAAGATGTTACTCTTTAACTTCAAACCTCTCTTTCAATGTTCCAAATCTTATAAAAGGTTTTAATATGTTTAATAATTGTCAAAAAGTAAAGAGTATAACATTGATAAATTGTAATGATAAATTAGAACTATGTAACGCTTTTACGGGATGTTATTCATTAGAATATCTTATTTTAGATGGTTATTGCGGACCTCTGGATATACGCGATTGTAAGTTAACAGAAAATTCCATAGAAGAATTATTTAGATCTTTAGGAAAAGCAAACGAACATTCACCTATCATACAATTGTCTGATAAGTGGGAAGGACGTTTAAATAGGGAGATAATTAAAATAGCACTAGACAAGGGATATCAAGTTAGGTATATACGCAATTAAAATGCATACCAAAGTAAACAAGCTAAATTATTATATAAGATTTTACAAGGAGGATGTAAAGGAATAATGGCAGGAGATAAAAACAGTAAAGAAAATCTACAAGAATCAGTGATAAACGCCTCACAGCAAGGCTCGTTAGAAGATCTTATACTGACCTCAGCTTTAAGGGGTGAGTATTATGATGATCTTTTTAATTCATTTTCTTCTACAGCTCAAACAAGAGAAGCGATGTATGAACTCATTGATACTATGACAATGGATTCTACAATAGCTGCTGTAGTAGAAACTTATGCTGAAGATATCTCGCAGCCTAATATGGATGGTAAAGTATTTTGGGTTGAATGTGATGATGAAGATATTTTAGAGCATGTCAATTATTTACTCTCTAGATTAGATGTAGATAGGTACGCTTTCTTATGGGCTTATAATCTAGTTAAATACGGTGATGTTTATGTTAGGTTATTACGTAATAGCGATTTTGAAAGTAGTAGGCTCTTTAATTCTATAAAAGTTTCAAAAAATAATGTTTTAGATAATGAAGATGAGGAGAAAGATAAATTATTAACTGAAGCTGTTAACGTAATGATAACCAGAGAGGGTGATAACTATGCTTTATCTTTGGATACTGTAAGAAACCCTAACGAGATGTTTGAGCTTACAAAATTTGGAAGAAGCTTAGGCTATATTCAGACAACTCCAAACGTTCAACGTAACTTTTCAAACAATAATGACCCTTCATTTTATACTAGATATAAGATGAAGAAAGATGAGGTTAATATATATAGCGCTACCGAATTTGTTCATGGATGTTTAGATGCAGCTAATACTAGAACAATGGAAGAGGTGGATATATACTTTAACGATGAAGATTATGATAGTGAAAATAATTACGAAACTTTCCAAGTAAGGAGAGGAACAGGTATTCTTCATAATCTATTTAAAGTTTGGAGACAATTAAGTTTATTAGAAAATAGTGTTTTATTAAATAGAGTAACGCGTTCCAGCGTTATTAGAGCAATTCAAATGGAAATAGGAGATATGCCTCCAAATCAAGTTAGGACTGTAACTTCTAGATTAAAGAATTTAATAGAAAATAAAACAGCTTTAGACGTAGGTAATAATATGTCTGAATACACCAATCCAGGTCCTATGCTCAATTTAGTTGTAATACCTACACGAAATGGTAAAGGAACTATTTCAATAGATCAAATAGGCGGCGAAATTGATCCTAAACAATTAACAGACCTTGACTGGTTTAATAATAAATTATTTGGCGGCTTAAGGGCTCAAAAACAATTCTTTGGTTGGACAGATGACGCAGCAGGTTTCGATGCGGGATCTTCTTTAGCTCAACAAAATTCAAGATATGGAAAATCAATAAAAAGATATCAAGGTATCTTAAGGCAAATGGTAACTGATATCATTCATTTGATACTTATAGAGCAAGGTTATTTAAGATATATAAATAAATTTACCATAATGATGGCAACTCCTATAACCAAGGAGGAAATAGATAGGAAAGCGGAATTGAGTGATGCTTTAGGTAACCTAAGTTCTATTATGAGTTCATTAACTGATTTAGAAAAACGTTCTTCTAGACTAAAGGTATTGAAATCTTTAATAGCTGACATAGTACCTAATATAGAATTACAAAAAGTAATAGCAGATGAAATAAGTGAAGCAGAGACGAAAGAGAGGTTAGCTCGAGAAGAGCCGGAAGGAAGCAAGGAAGATTTTGATTTCGAAAGTGATTTTTCACCATCTTCTATGCGTTCAAGGCCTTCAGAATCAGTTGAAGATTCATTTTCATTTGAAGAGTTTCCTCAATTACCTGGGATGGAAGCGTCAGACTTGGGAGCTCCAGAAGCGTTTGAAGCAGAGCAAGAGATTAATTTACCACCTATTCCAGATATGGAGTAGTTTTAAGGGGAAGGAGGATAGAGTAAATTGAAAAAAACAGATATACTATTATTATTAACAGACCTAAGCGAAAAAAAAGGCGATGCGAAAGCAGCTAATTATATATTAGATCTATATAAACAAAAAGACATACCTAAAGAGATTATAAAATACCTTAAAGATAATATAGATTTAGATGTAATAAATTTTTATGAGCATTTAAGGAATAGCCATAATCAAAAAAGATCTTCTTTATATAAAAATATAGTAAAAGAAGTAACAGTAACTGAAGAGGTGCTGATAACATTATGCTCATATATTTTACAAGTTAATATATTTGCTAGAAAGGTTGAAGATAAAGAGAGATTTTTTTCAAATTGTTTAATACAAGATACTACAGATATATTAAGCAATTACTATAAAACTTATAATATTGAGGCTTGTATAGATATGCTAGTAAGAATAAGAGCAAATATAAAATTATTTGAATAGGTTTAATTAATGACGTTTGACCCAGTTAAGTACCAACAGAAGTATGTGAAGTATGATCCTTTAGTAGAGGTTGCGGAAAATTTTGACTTTTCGAAACTTAAATCAGCGGAAAGTTTATTTTCAGGGTGTGAAAGACTTCAATGCATACCTAAATACGATACTTCTCATATTGAAAGTATGAATCAGATGTTTAGAGGATGCTACTCTTTACGGTACTTACCTTTATTAAATACCTCTAAGGTAAAAGATATATCTGGAATGTTTATTAATTGCTACAATTTATATAGAATACCTGAATTTGATTTTAGTAGTGTTAGACATATGTCGAAAGCTTTTCAAGGATGTGAGGATATCGAATCAATCGAAGGTTTGAGTTTGAATAATGTTGAAGATATGCAAGGTACTTTCGAAGGATGCGTTTCTTTAAAAAGAATAAAAGATTTAGATACAACTAACGTAACTATTATCAACAGAGCTTTTTCTGAATGCTATAACCTGCAGGAATTGCCACGCTTGAATCTGCAAAATGCGATTAACTTAAATATGACTTTTAATGAATGCAGATCATTAAAGGAAATTAAAATAGAAAACTTAGGGAAAGTAAGCTGGATGACAGAGACGTTTTACCGTTGCAGTTCTCTTGAATCTTTACCTATATTAGATTTAAAATCTTGTACAGGATTAGATAGGCCTTTTAATTACTGTAAAAACCTTCGAAAAATTCACCTGAAGAATTGCTCTAAAATACTTTACCCTTTTGAAATTAAATTCTGTGAGTCATTAAGAGAATTAATATTAGAAGGCTTAACAACAGGTTTCGATATTAGCGATATAAAGTTACTTGAAGTTAATTATACTCAACTATTCAAATCTCTAGGGAGATTTAATCCCAGCAACGCTTCTCATCGTTATTTTATATTTATTCATCGAAGTATGGAAAATAAATTAGACACTTCAATAGCTAAGAGCAAAGGATACAAAGTAATTTATCGGTAGTAGTTAGGTTTTTAACCTTAATTATACATTAAAAAATTAAATAAAAAACACTAATACAGCATTCTTTAAAATAAAGAGTGCTAAATTAAATATTAAAAATATAAACAGTAGAGTGAGAGCTAGATGAGTAATCTTAAAACCGAAGAATTAGTCTTAGTCGATGAAAAATCATTTGACGATAAAGGTGGATCAGTACTGGGCGTTTTAGAAGGGCCTGTAGCTGATTTTATGCATTCAACAAGGAATGGAAGATTCTATTCAGAAAGACTTTGGGAAAAAGCTTTTAAAGATCCTATCATATTAGAGATGTTTGAAAATGGCGGCATTCCAGGCGAACTAGATCATCCTAGAGATGATAGAGAAGATATAGATTCTGAAAAGATTTGCGTTATTATGTCAGAACCTCCTAAAAAGAGTAGAGACAGTCAAGGTAAACTTATTGGGAGATTTGAAATATTAAACACACCCTGTGGGAAGATTGTTCATACATTAGCTAAAGCTGGTTTAAAATTAGGAGTAAGTTCAAGAGGCACCGGAGAAGTTGATGATTATACTAACGAAGTTATTCCAGAGTCTTATGACTTTAAATGCTTTGATATAGTAATACTACCTTCAGTACAAGGAGCTAGATTGAATCTCATAACAGAAAGTTTAGATCAGAATAAGAAGCAAACTTTAAAAGAGGAGCTTCAAAAAATATATTTAGAAGAGGATGAGCAAGGAAAACGAATTTTTGTTGAAGCTATAGAAGGGCTTAATATGCAAAAAATATTGCATGGAAAACCTTTAGTAGCTGCGGCAGAAGAGGTTAGACAGGCAGCAAGAAAAGGTAGAAAACCTCGTAAAAGAATAAAGAAGGAAGATTTAAATAATAATAAAGAAAGTCTCTTTCTAGCTGGACTTAATGAAAAACTAGAAAGTGAAAATAAATCGCAGAAAGAAGGGGCAGGAGCTGCAGTCGATAATATCGAAGCATCTGAAATAATCACTCAACTTCAAGAAGCATTATTAACTAACGTGAATTTGAACAAGCAACTTTTTGAAGCACAAAAAGAGAGAGCAGTTAGCAATGCTAAAGCAGAAGAACTCGACGCTAAGTTAAATGAACAAGTTAATGCCTACGCTAAACTTCAAGAACAATTTGAACTTGAAAAAGATCAAGCTGTCAAAAAGTTTGGTAAGAAACTCGAATTGTACGAATCAACAATTAAGAAACTTAAAGATGATGTAGCAGCATTAGGTAAACAATTAGGAGAAAAGACATTATCTGAAAAGAAATTAAAGGAAGATTTGGAAAAGAGTTTTACGGTTTCTAATCAGAAGTTGTTAGAAGCTAAGAAAAATAGCGATAATATTCAAAAGCAATGTGATAGCTATAAGAAATTAGCTCATAGTATTGCAGAGAGGTATATTGACTCAAAAGCATCTGCTTTAGGTATTACTTCAATTGAAATTAAAAATCGCTTAAATGAAAGTTATACTATAGATGATGTAGATAATGTTTGCAGAACACTTCGAAATCAATCAGTAAGTATTAACAAACTTCCTTTTGCACTTGATAACCCGGCAGGAGCAAGAGTAAAACTAAGAGAAGATAGGAGCAGAGATCCGCTTAAAAACGTTAATAAAGTTGTAGGGCAGGTTGATGATTTCTTATTAGACTTAGCAGGGTTAAAAAAATAATAAATATAAAAGGAGATAAGAAAGATGTCTAAAACACTATTAGAAGCATACGCACCAAATATTAATGTAGCAAATAGCGTTTATCAAAGAACTCACGACGGTAGCAAAATGAGTTATAATAACAAAGTTGCAACCGCTGTAGTATTGAATAACGTTAACAGAATTCTAAGTGAAGCTTTCGAAAACTCCGTTGGAACTCAAAGAGCAGACATGGGTTCATACAAAAAGTTCTGTATGTCAGTAACTAACGTTGTATTCCCAAGTTTGATCGCTGAAGACCTAGTTATAGTAAAACCTATGACATCACATAGTGGTGTTGTTACATATGCAAAATACACTTATGGCTCAAACAAGGGCGGAATTACTCAAGGTCAACTTATTGCAGATCCATGGAGCATAGCACCTAGAAATGAAGATAATATGAGATATACAGGAGCTCCTGTTGTTGAAACTGTATCAGCTGGAGAAGTTATACCAGCATGGAAACCTCTTGATGGTTCAGTTACTTTCATAGCAGAAGACGGTACCGAAACTGAATTAACAGTAAGTGGCGGTAAAGTTACAGCTCCAGCAGATGGACGTATCAGATATTTATACGACAATGTGAAAATACCTCAAAATGATCTTCCTACAATCAATGTAGAAATGGCAAACATCCCACTAGTTGCGAAAGCACGTAGAATCGCTATTTACTACTCTCAAATTGCAGCATTCCAAGCTAAAACAGATTATGGTTTCGATATCGGAAGGGATTTGGCAGAAAAGGCTTGTGCAGAGCTTTCATTCCAAATCAATGAAGAAATCATCCATTTCTTAGCTACTTTAGGAAGAAAAACTGAAAACTATTCAGACGCTTGCAAATTTAACAAAACAGTTCCATTAGGACTAACCAAAAGGGACCATTACGCAGATTTTGCAGAGAATATTGCAACAGCTAAGAATATAGTATATCAAAGAACTCAAAAGTTTATGCCAAGTTATATGCTAGCAGCTCCAGATGTTCTAGTAATACTTCAATTCTTACCTGGCTTTAAAGCAGCATCTCTAACAAACGTAGCAGGTCCATTTATGGCTGGGACAATTGATGGGATGAAAGTATTTATTTCACCTACTTTAGATACAGGAGAATGGTTCTTAGGAATTAATGGAAACGATTTAGCTACTTCAGTTGCAGTTTATGCACCTTATATGCCTATCGTTCCTACACAATTGCTAGGATACTCAGACGGGGCAATGAGCCAAGGATTCAGTACAATGTATGACCTTAAACCTCTTAACGAACAACTTATTGTTGGAAGTAAGATTGTTGAAGAGCCTATCACAGTTATTGTAAATGATCCTTCTACTCCAGAAACCCCTGATTCAGACGGCGAAGACGGCGAAAACGGCAATCCTTAATCTAATTTAATTAAACATATCGAGATTAACTTAAACAGTTTAATTTAATAGATAGGTTAAGATTACTTAAAAAGAAGAGAGACAAAAGTCTCTCTTTTATTATATAATATAAGAGCTAAATTATATAATTGTAAAAAGGTAGGGAAGCAGTGCAAAGATTTAAAGATTCTAGGCGTTATGTCGATTATGACCCTGAGGTTACAGTAGCTGAGTATCTAGATACCTCAAGAGAAGGGGATTTGAGTTATCTTTTTTATAAATGCTCTAAACTTAAGTATGCGCCTAACTTAGATACAATTCAAGTAGCTAATTTTGAGAGTATGTTCGAAGGATGTAAGAATTTAATATCCGCCCCCTCGACGAACACAACTAAGGGAACAAGAGGTTTTGGAATGTTTAAAAATTGTAAAAGTTTGAAAACAGTCCCAGCATTCAATTTCTCTAATATGAGAGTAACTTCAGAAATGTTTTGTAATTGTATTGATTTAGAAGCTATACCGCCATTAGATTTAAGAAAAGTTTGTTTAGCTGATAAAATGTTCTCAAACTGTAAACTCTTGTACGAGATTCCTCAATTATCCTTATATTGTAAGAGTTGATTTATCAACTACAGCTTTAGATGGAGAAGCTATGAACAGGTTCGCAGAAAGCTTAGGGAAAACTGATCCAAAAGCGGGTAATAGATTAATAGTGAATTTAAGAGTAGCTAACTCTTTTAATCCTAATATCGCCATAGATAAAGGGTTTGAAATGGTTTACGTATAGAAGTTGTTTAATTTAAAAATGTATTATAATTAAAAACTAGAAGGGGATTAAGCTTACTCTTTTAATAACACATATTAACTGCTAAATTAAATATTATATATTAAATGGCAAAGCTCATAACCTTCTATTAAATATCGTATAGGGGGATAAGAGGATGAATAAGAATTGGACAGGTGAAATGAAAGAAAAGCAATATGAAACTACAGCTGCTTTAATATGTTACGAAAAGGCTGATAAAACCATTTCAGTTATTTATTGCGAACAAGGGGAGGATACTTTTCAAACAAATACCAAGAATATTGCTCCTATACTTTTAAAATATTATTCTAACGAGAAAGCATTAAAGCAATTGATAGGGTTAGGTCACTTAAAGAAACTAGGCGAGACACCCTTCTTAGAGGAAGAATATGATGAGGAGAGTTCCTTATGTTATCCTTTGAGAGAAGCAGAAGGGGAAAACGTAGAATTTAACAATATTGCAGAACTTATTAACTACTTAGGAGATAAAGAATTCTTGTTAGTATTTGTCTGGAAAGAAGGTAAATGGAATATAATCACTTTAGATAGAAGAAGTACTACAGGCTACGATGCTTTACCTATTGAAGATTATATTGAAATACAGGAAGATGCTTTAAGCTATAGTAAATTTAAAGAATATTTGTATGAAAATAGCAAGAGTAAAGTAATCAATATTTTCGCAGAGAAAGCAGCCCTACAAGGTTATGAAAAAGCTTGGCAATTTCCATTGACCGGGGAAATAATCGAGGAAATAACCGGGAAGGTAGAACCTTCTATAAAAGTAGTAACGAGAATATTGAAAGAATATATAGAGGAAAATAAAGATAGAGTATAAGGAGATTTAAATTAAATGGCGGATAAACAATCAAAATCATTAATAGATGCAGCTAAAGAAAGAGCTGAAGCTAGAGATCAGGAAAATATTAAAAAAGCAGCAATAACTCAAAAAGTAGCTGATACTGCTGTATTCTCAGCAGATGAAGGTACAATAGAAAAAGCTTTAACAAGAGCTTATAACGCAGTTTCTAAAAAATGGGGTATGAAGACTAGTGCAGTTCCAAACATCCTTTTAGTAGGCGGTACTGGAACAGGTAAAACTAGTAGGTTTAAAGCTTGGTGTAGGAAAAGGGGTATTAATTATTTTGTACTTTTAGCTTCGAACATAGACCCGACAGATTTCGGAGGATCTATGGGGTATGATTTTGATGATGAGGGTAAGTATACAGGATACTCTAAAAATTACCCTACTCGATTTTTTGAATCTTTGAATGAAGAACCTACTATACTATTCTTAGATGAGTTTAATAGAGCAAACCCTGATCAGCAAGCGGCTTTCTTAACCTTAACTCAAGAACGTTCGGCATCAAGGTATCAAAGCGGTTCTTCAGGAGCTTTACATTTAGAGAATCTTTTATTTACAGTTATTGCTATAAACCCTTCTAGTTTTGGAAATTATTATGTTAACCAAATGGACCCAGCTATGGCTAACAGGTTTAGAAGGGTTTATGTAGCTCCAAATGAGGAAGTTACAAGACAGTATTTAACTCATCTCTATACAAGTTTTTTAGATTTACCAAATTTAGATGAGGAAGATATTGAAGAACTTACCTCTTCACTGTTTATTATAAATGCAGTGTTAGGAAATGAAGATATACATTTTACAGACGAGAGTAAACTTCCTGAAGATCATGATAGTGAATCACCTATATTTAGTGCTAGAAGTTTTGAAAGTTTATTACAATTAGCTCAGGGCGATATTAAATTTTTCATAAGCGAGTTTGAAAATATGTGCGGTAAAGATCCTTCTAGTTCTGTTATAGCTAGAATATTAACAGAAGAAAAAAGAAGAAAATGGTTAAATGATCCTGCTAATAAAATAATAGTTAATAAAGCTAATGAAGCTTTAACAAGATATAAAAAAGGAGTAGATACGCAAGCTGAGGATGATGAACAGTTAGATAATATAGATTTTGGATTAGATACAGATTCAAATATAATTCAAACCCATGAAGAGAAAATTAAAAACGATATTGAAAAGAAGCTTGGAGCAATAGATAATTTAATAAAAGGATTATAAAAAAGGAGTAAGGGGTGATTAAAAATAAAAATTTAAAAATAAATAATTCGATTATAGAATCTTATCAAGAAAATTTAGATATATATAATCCCTTTACTTTATTAGATTTTAAGGAAGCTATACAAATTCAGCTTATAAAAGAAGGTTTAACCCCTTACGCTCAATTATTTGAGAAATACGGTTTCGGACTTACGGCGGATCCTAATGTGGTAGGTTATATCAATATGGAAACTAATTGTATAGTGATTAATTACCAAGTAAGTGTTGAAGCAGCTTCAGTGTTAGTAAGGCATGAAATACTCCATCATTATCTAGATCATTTAATTAGAGGAGAGAAATGGGCGGTAGCTAGAGGGGTTAATATTGACAAGTTAATTCACGAGCTTATGAATATAGCTATGGATGCTGAAATATCGAACAGGGGTTACACAGAGAAAGATAAAAATATAGTTAGGAATTTAACAATAAATGGAAAACATTATCCAGGCATAGTTACTGAAGATAACCCAGAGTGGAAACAAGCCGGCTGGGATAAATGGGCTTTTGAAGAAATTTTAGATGAACTACTTCAAGAAAAACAGTTAATAGAAAATCTTATTAAACATTTACTTAACCAGCCTCAAGGAAGTAAGCCCGAAAGACCTTCAGATAAAAATGGAGAACAAGAGGGGGAAGAAAGGGAAAAGCTTGCAGATGAAATATCTAAAGCTCGTGGAAACATTTCTCCAAATGAGGGTATGCAAGAAGCTGAGGAAATAGCAAGGAAATCGAAGCAAATCGTTAAAGAATTGCAAGATAATATAAACTCAATAGATAAAGAAGATATTACAACAGTTCGCGATATTGTAAAAGAAGCTAATAAAATTTTTAGTGAGGCTACTAAGTCTATATCTGACGTTGCTAAAGGTGAAGATATTTCAAAAAAATTAGAAGATCTAAAAGATAGATTAAATGATATTAAGAATAAAGCTAAAGAGTTAATAAAGAAAAATAATCCTAATTACGACCCGGAAGGGGATGAAGAAAGTAGAAAAAAAGAATTAGAAGAAATTAACAAAGATAAATCTAAAATCCTTTCGGACCTTACAAACGCAGATAGAATGCGAATTAGGAAAGCGTATGAAAAAAGTGAAAAGGAACGTAATAAAAAAGAAGAAGAAGAATTATATAGGAGGAGAGGAGGTTTTGGAGGCGCTAGGGAATTTAAGGCATCTTTACGAAGGTTCTTACGAAGGTTGAAAGCTAAAAAATCTGTAAGTTCTTACCAAAAAATAACTAAAAAGGCTACAATGCCAAATATGATAAAAGCAGGTAAACGAAGAGAGAATGTTGAAAATTCAATTCCTCATATTGCTATATACTTTGACTGGAGTTCGTCTTGGAGTACTCGACCAGCTAAACTACAAGCTGGTATAGATGCTATAGCTCATATGAAACAAGAATACGAGAAGTTTAATTTAGTTAAAATAACTGTAAGATATTTCGGAGATGATATAACTTCAACACCACCGCCCAAAGGCTCTTGGGGTAATTCGGTAGGACAACGGATGCTTGATGAGATAAAAGAAATGAAATTTGATAATGTAGTTATCTTTACTGATAACGATACTAGCGGTAGATATGATGGATCTTTAACCCAAGTTCCAGGGTATGTTTGGTTAGTTTTTGCAGATTATGTTTGTAACGATTTAATAAAAGGTATTCAAGGTAAGAAAGGTACTAGTTATTATATGTTTTTAGAATCTGGGGGCAAGTATATATAAGGTATGGAAGATTTAAAAAAGCATTTCACAAATAATAATACTTTAAATAACTTATTCTTTAATAATTCGGATGAACTTAAAGAAGATGTGAAAAAAGCTATTATAACTATAGTCGAAGAATATTTACTATCATTAAAAGAAAATGGCGTAGAAATGCTTATTCACGATATTATACTAGTAGGTAGTAATGTGTCTTATAATTATACTCAATATAGTGATTTAGATATTCATATTGTGTATAAGGAATTGGTACAAGATTCTTCGCACCTTCTTAGATTATTATATAGCGCTTTTAGGAATCTATTTAATGTCCATTATGCAGGGGTTTCTATAAAAGGTGTTCCTGTAGAGATATATGTGCAAGAAGAGACTACTTTGGATGATATTAAAAGTAATGGTATTTATTCAATAAAAAATGGCTGGATAAAGAAACCTACAAAAGAAGCAATACCAGAAATAGATGCCCAAGCTTTTAAAAAACAATATAAATATTGGGAAGAGCAGTGTAAAAAAGCATTAAAAAATAAAAAAGATCCTTTAGACCTTATTTCAGATATATATGCTTTAAGAAAAGAAGCGATGTTAGAAGAAGGTGAATATGGGATAGGGAATTTAATATTTAAAAAATTAAGAAATTTAAAATACTTAGACCAATTAAAACAATTAAGGAGGTCCAGTAAAGTGACTAAATTAACATTAGAACAATTATACGAAAGATATATAACAGAAAGCGATGCGAGAATCGTAAAAGGTTACCCTAGCGATTTAAAACAAGCTTTAATTAACCAGGTGAAAACAGGGCCATATCATCCAGGAACTCTTGGGAGTATGGTTTCAAACATAGAGAAGAGGGGACATGTAACTAGAGATTTTTCTCAAGCAACTTATAAAGAACTTTCTCGCAGTGAAGCTGCGAAATTGTTTAATAATGGTGAGAAGTATAAGTTAAGGTTTATAGTAGATGTTTCTCAAGCAGAGCCAAATTTCCCCGAACCTGTATTATTAGCTTGGGATTATGATTATGATTATAAAGGGGATATCAAATTAGATCCTTCAGGTAATCCTATAGAAATTTTAAGTACCGTGGTTTGGATTACAGATAAAAATAATCCAGAAGTTAAGAAAAATGGAACGTATTTACTTCACGAATGGCCTATCGAAGATATACTTAAATATACAGTTAAAGTATATGAAACAGATGAGGCGAATTTTCCATTGAAAAGGCCTTCTAAAGATGATGTCAAGAGAATATTAAGTAAAAGTTTAATGGATCTTTATAGAAGCTCAAAAGGGAAATCAGTTGATGATGAATTAGAGCAGGTTGATATAGCTAACAAAAATAAAATAATAGATACAGGAGATCATAGACGTACCTCTATAACAGCTTTAAGACGGGAGAAAAGTGATTTAGAATCAAGTTTAAAATCATTACGAACACTTAATACTTCCTCTAATTCGAAAAAAAGGCGTGAGATCGAATCAAGGCTCGCAGAGATTGATCAGGAATTAACTAATTATTATAGACCTGGTGGGAGAAGCGAAACTGTTATTACTTTAGACGCTTTAAGAGTAAAGAGAGGTTTAATACAGAAAGAATTTGATGAGATAAAAGCGGAAATAATGGCTGTTGCTGAAGAAATGGCTTCTGAAGGTTTAGAATTAGACGATAATTTTATGGATTTTTATAATCCGAGGCTGGACCATATACAATCAGAAGCTCAAAAAATAATTGATTTAATAAATAAATACTTCCCCAAATTAGCTCAAGCTAGAGCAAAAAAAGGGAAAAAGGTTGACGAAAGTTTTGAAAATACTTCAATGTCAGCGAATGTGCGAGCAATTTCAAAAGGGGATGAGGGCGGCAATATCAATATTATATTAGATAAATATGGCGTAGAAAATGTTTTAGAAGAATCTAGGAAGAGGAAAATAGCTAATAAGAAGAGAAGAAGAAAAATAAACCCTAAATACATAGGCGATCCCGAACTTAGTAAAGACTTTTTCAATAACGCAGCTAGTGGAAATGCAGCTAGTGGAAATCCAGGAGAAGTTGGGGAATAATTGCTATAATTATTTATAAGGAGAATGTGAATGCTATTAAATGAATATGTAGACGATATTAAATTAGCGCTTACAGGTGATTTACTAGATTTAGAGATAGAAGATGCTACTATAGCTAGATTAGTAAATAAAGCATTCAGAGAAGTTCAAAAGTACATTGACATTCCAAAACTTGTAACCGTACCTTTTGCTCCTTGCATTGATTTAGAAGGCTTTAAAAGCAATTCTATTACAAATGTTTATAGAGCAGATAGTTTAATGGGTAATGTAGAGGATAATGATAGGTTGTCAAATGATCCTATGTATATGCAACAATGGATGATTTACTCTACAGGCGGTAGTATGTATAACTTAGACAATTATATAATGAATTTTTTAAGTTATAATACTTTAATGCAAATAAGAAATACAATATCAACTGATCTCTCATTTAGAGAGGATAAGTTAGATAAAAAGCTTTACATATCATCAGCATATGATGTGCCTAAAGCAATAACAATAGAATTTATTCCAGTATATGATAGCGTTGAAACGGTAGAAGATTTTTACTGGATAGATATAATACAAAGGATGGCGTTAGCGCATACAAAAATAGCATTAGGAAGAATAAGAAGTCATGTAACTCAATCAAACGCTTTATGGACATTAGACGGTGAAACATTACTAAATGAAGGCAATGAAGAGTTAAAAGAATTAAGAGAAAGGCTATTAGATAATATGGTATTTATGCTACCTGTAGATTAGAGGAGAGAATATGTCAAGAGCAGTTAGAGAAGGATTAGATCAATTGATGCAATTAGATAAGCAAAGAGCTTCTAACAAAGTGAGCAAACGCTCTTTAAGAGAGAATTATAAATCAAACGACCCATTTAAGAAATTAAAATCACTTGTAGAATCTTGTGAGAGAAAGGGAACTGATTATACTAAACACCCTTTGTTTGAGAGTATTAGGAAAGAAATAATTAGATCAAGTAATAAGGGAAGAAGGAGAATATATTAAAATGAGTAAACACTATATTAAAGAAGCATTCGATTCATTAGAACAGGCATCTGTTAAGCAAGACATTAAGAAAAATGTACTTAAAGAATCGGGAGCTCAAAAACAAAACCGTGTGACAAGTGTCAATGAACTTAACGAAAGTCGCAATCGCTCAAACCGTTCAAACAATTCTAGACGCATTAAGCCATTAACAGAATCAAGAGCCCGCAACCCTTTAGCTAGAAAGATAAGAGAAATAGACTCTAAGATGAAGCAAATTGATCACCTTTTAGAAGATACTTACATTGTAGAAGCTTATGACCTTAATGGTAAAAAAGTATTGGAGACTTCTGGCTTTGAAACTTTAAGAGAAGCAGAAGAATTAAGTAGAGAAGTTGCTGGGACTGCTGGGTATGGAAGAGTTAATGTAATTAATACCTCAACGAACGCACTTGAGGAGAATATGAAAACGAAAAAGTATGTCATTAGAACACACCGTAACGGAAGAATAAGAATATCCGAGCCAAAAACTCTCGAAGAATTGGTTGAAGGCGCTAAGTACACACTTGAAACCGGAAAAAGCTATGAACACGAGAAAGGAAATAGTAAGATAAACACAAACCCTAAAACAATCAACTCGTTCATTACGAACTTCAACAATGCGAAAAACAACGCGGCGAGAAATGGATTCGCAAATCATTGGATTGAATTGGCTGAGATAATCATAGAGTAAAATTAGCTTGAGATAGATGGATAAAGAGTATAGAGCTAACGAAAGCAGAGTGACACCGCACCGAAAAGAAATCTCTAGTAGAATCTCTTAATGGTAAAACTTTTAAAGCTAATTTGAACAAAAAAAAACAATAGGGATTAATAAAAATATTAGAAAAAGTTGATCAAATTACAATACTATTAGAAGAGAGCCCTCGAGGGGATGGGGGGATATGTACATATATAGATAAGATGGATAATCATATAATAGAAACTTTAGATATTTTAAACACGCTTAAAGAATCACGTAAAATAAACTTACGTGATGTCGAAGAGTATGAAGATAAAATCAAGCAAGAATTAGCTAATAAGAAGGAAAAGCAGCAAGAAGTAGAAGAATTCTTAGAAGCAGAATATTATAATTTTAAAGATAATTACTTTAGCTACGAAGGCGAATTAGATGAGGAAGAAGACTTCTACTATGATAATAAAAAAGAAGAGATCGATGAAGAAGATGAATTTGAACTAGATAACGCTCAAGATGAAGGTACTATTGAAGATGGTACTGAGGAAGAAGATCTCGAAGATAATTACTGGGATACATTAGAAGAAATGTACAATAAAGAATTCAAATTTTAAAATAAAAAAAGAAATAAAAGGAGAAATATAAAAATGAAATGTCCAAACTGCGATTATGATCCTATGATTTACAAGAAAGGCGGCTATTATGAATGCCCTAATTGTAAATATAAAGATTACAGAAATAAGATGAAAGGTGATGAGGAAGAAGATATGGAAGATAATTACTGGGATACATTAGAAGAAATGTACGATAAAGAATTCAAAAAACTTCAAGAAGAATTTGAAGAAGATGAATATAATCCTACTCTATTAGATATGGGCGGAAAAGATTTCGTAGAAGATGGAGGCTTTGATCCTGTTCAAGTAGATGATGAAGACATGGAAATCATTGATGACCTTTCAATTGAAAATTATAGGGAAGAAATGTCTGTAGGGGAAGAAGTATTTGAATTACTAGATGAATTTGGAGTAGCTGAAGAAGAGTTCAATGCAGTATTTGAAACTTTAGGCATTCCAAAGGAATTTTTTGAAGCGTATATTCGTTTAATAATTTCTCAAGAATAATTTATAGTAACTAAAAGGTGCTGCTATGAAACAAAAGGATACTGGAATTCTCTTACAAGAGAAGAATATTAAACTTCATAGAATATACTTCGAACGAATGGTAAAACTGATAGGAATTCAAGTAATATATAGAGCACCTTTAGAGAGTAAGCAATGGGATGGTAGAGGCGAATTAGACGCCTACTACCAACCTCCTGTAACAATAGGCTGCATATTTGAAGATCATGTCGATCAAAAAACAGCTAAAAAGAGAGGATGGATTTCAGAGCTTCAAGAAGGCTCTTCAATGATTCATGTTCCATATGATTTAAAAGATATACAAATAGGAGCGTTATTTATAATACCTAGTGGCTTAGATAATGCAAAAGGAAGGGTATTTAAAGTGATAGGAATGCAAAATATAGCTGTTTATCCTTCAAGCATTATGTGCGAAATAGCTCCTGTATATACAAGTTCATTTGATAGAGAAACATTAAGCGATGGTAACAAAAATTTAGTGCTCTTAGCTGATACAGCTACTGATAATGAAGGTAGTAATTTTATATTATTAAATGAGGAAGAGGATACTGTAATAGATGTCTAATAATTATCAACAATTATATGATAATAGTATAAACGATCCTAATGCGCAAATAGAATTATTTAAGCAGATAGGGATGGATTTAGGTATTCCAAGTAATGTATGGAATCCTTTTGTTGATGCTAACTCACCTGGGATTAATATTGCAGTTGAGATTGAAGGGTTTAATGTTAATAATCCTTATTTCATATTTTTAGCTATCTATTATAATAAGACAAAGAATTTAGATGCTTTTACTAATAATGAATATAATTTTGGATTGTTGTTAAATGCAGTTAAATTTGGTGAGCTTGATATTAAACAAATATCTTTTAAATGTGAAGAAGAAAGGCAAATAAGAATATTAGTTAATGAATCTTTATGGGAGCTACCTCCTAATGAGATAACTTATTTGATAAAATTATATAACTGGGGAACTCAAGTGTCAGGGCGTTATATTAAAAACATTTTTATAAGATTTGCTTTTAATAACCTTACTACCTCAAGTAATAGACTTAATTTTATCAAAGGAATGATATTCTCTGATAAATTGTTTAAAGAGATAGTTAAACATAGGATTGATGAAAGAAGTACTAAAGTAAAGCAAAAAGAAATGCAAGAATGGGCAGCTAAGGTAGCTGATAGTTTTGCAATTTCCCATCCTTTACTTAAAACTAGCCTCATATTAGAAAATGTTAAATTGATAGAAGACTTAGCTCAAGAAAGCGGTAGGGATGTTGACGGAAGGTATCAAAAGAAAGATACTGAGAAAGAAAGTAATGAGAAAAAAACAGCTGTTCAAAATAAATTCAGCAGGCTTCAAGATGATGATAAGGATATATTGACTGCAATGACCGCTCCTTTAATTAAAAGATACATAGAGGAATTGAAAATCAACTCTGCATCGGACCTAAAAGAGTTATTAGAATTCTTACCTTCTCTTATTAAAGATCTATATAAGAAAGCAAGGGAATTACCTAAAGGGTAAGTAGATGAAAAAATATTTAAAAACAGCGTTAAAAATACGTGATTGTAATAGGATTTTTAAAGAATGTTTATATAAAAGAATACCTCAGTTTAATGAAAATCCTATATTAGAAAATATATTACAAGAAGAGTTTAAAATTAGTTTAGATGAAGCTTTAAGATTAATAGTGTATAACACTCATTTAACTAAAGCAAGAAGTAATCTAATACTAGTAACTATAGGAAATAATTTAGATTCTAATTATGACAAACTAAACGCTATTTATATAGCATTAGAGTTTGGAAATTCTCTCATAAAAGGTTTTAAAACAGTGTCTAAATTATATGACCAAGCAATGATGGATTTTGAATTTATAACTGGAGGGGCTTAAGATGGGATTAAGATATTATGATGATGCTTTATCTGCTAAGATAGCAGCTTGGGTAGCTCCTTTAACTGGTAAATCTAAAATTCAAGTATTAAAGCCTGATGAGATTAAAAAGTTATATACAATAGAAGCAGATGAAAGCGCTAATGATTCTTTAAAATTACCTTTGATAGCTATATCTAGAAATACAGAGATAGAGGTAAGGCATAGAACAAAACAACCTATGAGCTATGATGGGTTAATGTTAGAATCAGATGGGGAACAAGCTTTACAACTAGATGCTATACCAGTAGATCTTACTTATCAAATAGATATGTTTACAAGAAGGTATGACGAAGGTGATGAACTCTTAAGAGAGATGCTATTTAAAATAGTAAATAATCCGCAATTAGTAGTAGAGTTTACATATAACAATAAAACGCAAAAGCACGTTTCATCAATACTTCTTCATAGCACAGTAAGAGATAATTCAGATATAAGTGAGAGATTATTTAGCGGACAATTTACAAGATGGACTTTAGGAATAGATATTATAGGAGCTTATATATTCAGTCTACCATATAAGCCAGTAATAAAAATAGAGGATAGCGATATAAAGGTCTATTAAATATTAAATGCTAAATTAAATATTAAATTATAATGAGAAAATTTAAGGAGAACAGAATAGGATGCCTAAAATTAGAATAAGAGAAGTAGATTTAACGACAGCGGTTCCAAATTATTTAACCGATAATGTCATTTTTATTCCAGGGATTACGACAACTTCAACTTCAACAGATCTTATTTACGAAGTCACAGCTTCGAACATGGAGGATGATTATGTAAATAAGCCTGTTATTGAAACTATAATAGGACTTGGAGGGAAAGTTTTAAGCGCAGAGAGTTATGAAACTGCAGATCCAAGTAATGCTGAAATTAATGTTAAAGAATTATTGAAGGATAAAAATCAATATGACATTAAATTTTTATTTGTTTTAGAAGATATTGAAGAAGATGAAGATATTGAAGAAGATGCTGAGCAAAAAGATTTAAAAAACGCTTTAGAAATAGCTTCAGCAAGGAAAGACTGCGCAGTAATTTTAGTCGTAGGAGAAACTGAATATCAAGAAAGTACTATTAAAGTATTAACAGACGATGAATCTTCACCTTCAGGTGATCCAGACGCTGATTTTTATGCAGCATCTTACCCTAAAAAATTAGGTAAGTATGTTATTCCTTTTTATGCTAATAATTTAAAACGTGGTGAAAAAGATTTAAATGCTGGGTTAGCTTATTTCGGAGCTTTCTTACAATCTAGAGTTAAGAATAATACGAACGCATTAGCAATAGCTGGAGCTTCTAGGGGTGCTATTCCATTTGATGATTTAACTATTGACCCTATTTCTGAAGCTACCTTAGATGTAATGCAAACTAGAGAAGCTAGTACAGTTACAGGAAGTGGCGAAAACGTAACTTATGATTGGAAAATTGCAATAAATCCTATTATAAATATGGAACCTTGGGGTATTAGAATTTGGGGTAATAGAACAGCATTACCTAACGGTATAGTAGAAAATGCTGATCCTCTAGTTATTACTTCTTTTGCTAATATAAGAATAGCAATTTGCGATATTAGGAAACATTTATATAAAGTTGCTAAAAGATATCAATTTGAACAAAATAGTGATATTCTTTGGATTAACTTTACCTCAGAGGCTGAAAAAGTATTAGAAGCTTTAAAAGATGCTTACGTACTTTCAGGTTATAGATGGAAGAGGAAACAAGCAGGACAAAGAGCTAAAATAAATGGTACTTTACAACTATCATTTATCGCACCAGTAGAAGATTTTGATTTAACGTTAGAACTTAGTGATATATTTAGTTCACTTGAATAGTATATTAATAAGTAAGGAGAGATAAACATGGCAATAATTAACGATGGTTTAAGTACATATCATTTAAGTACAGGAGCTAATAGAGCTTATCAACCCGCAAAAGGTAATTTTTTCGAATTCATTATTGACGATATTCCACAATTATTAAAAGCAGGTGTTGAAGCTGAATTTGCAGAAGCTGATGATTATATAACAAACGCTCAAGAAGTTATTAGGTTAACAGTGAATAGAGCAAGTATACCCCATTTTGAATTAGCTGATATTTCTATTAGGAAAGGAAATTCAGTTGTTTATTACGCAGGGGTACCTACCTTCTCCGAACAAACTATTGAATTAGATGATATGATAGGGGCTCAAAGTAAAGCTGTATTAGAAGCTTTAAAAGCAAGAGCATATGATATTAGTACAGATAAAGGTGGTAGAGCTATCGATTATAAATTCAATGCAAATTTAGTAGAGTATACTTCAGATCATGTGAAGGTAAGAGGTTGGAAATTAATAGGTTGCTGGATAAGAAGTTTACAAGAAAGTGATTACAATAAAGAAGAAGATAGTTTAAGAAGGGTATCTGCATCAGTAAGATGCGATAGAGCTATACCCGAATATTATTAAGATATTAGAGGTTATAGAATTTATTCATAACTTTTCTAATTACTTCCTCCTTGGGAAGCGAGCCAAAAGGTTCGCTTCTTCTTTTAATAAAGTTATTAAACATTATTAAAAATTATTAAAATTTAATAACACTCGCTGCTAAATTATATAATAAAATCAAGTGAGGAAAGGTGATGGAAAAGTCGATAATAAGCTTACAGCTCTTAAATGAGCATTTGGATAAGTTAAAAGAAATAGCAGATAGGGAATGCACTTCAGTATCTTTTATTATTAGAAAACTTATCATAAAATTCTTAAGAGAAGAGGGGGATAAATAATGAATAATAAAGCAGTTATAGCGGAACATTTTAAATTACCTTCTAATGGGTTGCTTTATGGCAATAATGTGAACCCTAATGTTAAACTAAGGTCTATGACAGTTAGGGATGAAATGAAGCGTTTGGGCCCTAGTAATGATGGTTCTATGTATAGAGCTATGGCAGAAGTTTTAGATGATTGCTTAGTAGAAAAACCTGGAATTTCAACCTACGATATGTGCTTAGGTGATTATCAGTTTCTATTACATAAGCTTAGAATAGTTACGTATGGACCTGAGTATATGATGGAGTGTAGATGCCCTGTTTGTACAGATGTAGATGAGTATTTAGTTAATTTAGAAAATCTTACTTTACTGGAACTTACAGAATTTGAAGAATCTATGTTAGAATTAGAATTACCACATTGCGGCAAAAAAATCAAGTTGAACATTAACACTCCTAGGTTATTAGATAATATAGAGAAAGACGTCGTTAGAACTCGTAAGCAACATAAAAAACAATCGCAAGCATTTAGTGAATTAGATTGGCATTTACGATATCAATTAGTATATTCCATAGATACTATAGATGGGGAGAAAGCTAGTTACACTTTCAAGGAATCTTTTTGTGACAGTTTAGTAGGTAGAGATTTCAATGCTATTCTTAATAAACAAAGTGAAATAGATAAAAAGGTAGGTCTGGGAGCAATTATGGAATTGCTTTGCAACAATTGTGGAAGTGAGTTTTCCGCTCCCTTTCGACTCACGACAGAGTTTTACAGACCCTCACGTACTAGTTAGTATCGAAGGTAATCAAGTTCCTTATGGGCTGTATAGATTCGATCAAATAGTTAAAGAGAATTATCTCATATCAAAAAATCTAAATACCTCATATAATGAAACTTTAGATTTAACTATAAAAGAAAAAAATTTATTGCTAGATTATCTCAATGATGATGCTATCAAAAATCAAGAGCAATTAGAGAAATTAAATAAGAGCGCAAGGAAGAAATAATTAAATAATGGCAAATAGACCTCCAGTAGATCTCAATCAAAGTTTTGGAATGCGATTCTCAGCTTCACAGAAAGAAGCTGAACAAAGTTTGCAAGATATTCGCATGCAAAATGAAAAAGATTTAGCTCAATATAAACATAACCTTCAAAAACAATTTTCAAAAAGCGCTAAGACTGAAGCTTTAAAAAGTAAGGATATTGACATAGCTATAATTTCAGATGTTCATAGAGAAAGAGAAAGATTAAGAGAAAAATATGCCGTTAAAATGGCTCAAGGGGCTATAACGCAAGGAGAGGCTGAAAAAAGAATAGCTGAAGAAGTAGCAGAATATGCTTATATGGCTAAACTTGAATACGATAAGAAAGAGCGCTTAGCTGAACGTAAAAAATTAGCTGAGCGTAGAACTGCTGTTAATGCTTTAATTAGAGAAGAGAGAGAACAAAAATTAGCTATTATTAGGGACGAGTTTAATGCTAATAAAAAATCTTTAGAAGATATAGAAAAAGCTAGGAAGAAGGGTGAACTTTCAAGAAAAGAAGCGCGAGCAGAGTCTAAAAAATTTATTGAAGAGAATAAGAAACTTATAGAAGAAATGCGTAAAGAAGGCGCTACTGAACTTGAAATAATGAAAGAGTCTGGTAGGATTTCTAAAGCTGCAGTTAAAGAAGCTATATTCAGTCGAGATACTAGAAATGCAGTAGCTAGTAAAATATTAAACGGGTTTGGAGGATTAGATTCTTATATAGATACTTATGCAGCTATGCAATCTAGAGTTAATGTAAGGTTACAAGGTTCAGGAAGATCTTGGGAAGGAAGATGGGGAATAGGCGGTATTGAATCTAATTTGATTGATGCTGTAGGTATTACTCCCTATGTTAAATTCGCTGAACTTATAGAAAAGATAGGACAATTTTCAGATAAAGGTATCGCTTTTAATATTGAGCAAAGAGCTTTTTTAGAAACTATTAGTAATAAAATAGCTTCTACTTTTGACGCTTTTGATTCAAGTCTTTTAAGAATAATTCGTTTACAACAAGCAGACAGTACAGCAGCAAGGTTAGGAATGGAGGCATCTTTAACTCAATTTTTAAACCAAAACTTCTTAGATTCTGAATATTTAGATACCACTGCAGGCACTGTTAGAGCTAATTTATTAGAAGCCACTGCTTTGTTAGACCCTTCTCAAGCATTATCTACAGAATATGCTGCTCAAAAATGGTTAGGAGCTTTAAGTTCAGTAGGCTTTAATTCAGGGGCTATAGCTAATATTTCAGCAGCATTAGGACAATTAGGCTCTGGAGATGCTGTAGGATTAGCAGGTAATCAAGGAATGAGAAATTTACTTTTAATGTCAGCATCCAGAGCTGGTTTAGATATAGCTGATATTTTTATAAAAGGCTTAGATGGAAGCACAACTAATAAATTATTAGGTAATATGGTGCGATATTTACAGGAGATTTCTCAAAGTGACAATAAGGTGGTTAAAAGTGAATTTGCAAAAATCTTTGGAATGTCTATTACGGACTTGAAAGCAGTTGAAAATGTTAAAGATATAATGCCTGAGATATCTCGTTCTATGTTAGATTATTCAGGAGCTATAGGTGAATTAGGAAACCAAATGGGGCAAATATGGGGTAGAATGCATTTAAGCGAAAAAATGGCTAATGTATTTGATAATTCTAAATATAGCTTAGGTACCTCTATTGCAAATAATCCTGCTATGTATTCTTTATGGAAAGTAACTTCTATGATAGAGAACTTAACAGGCGGCATTAATTTACCTACTATTGGAGCTTTTGGTAATTTCGTTGATTTGAATACTACAGTAACTAATTTAATGAGAGCTGGTATAGTAGGTGTAAGTACCTTAGGGATGATAGGCGATATTATTTCTGGAATAGGTTCAACAATCAACCCTAAATCAATGTTAAGTAAATTAGGAATAGATAATAGTAGTATTTCAACAATAACTAGAGGAGGAGCTTCTGATAGACAAAGAACATTTGGAGGGATTAAAACAAAAGCTGGTAAAGTATTATCTGCTTCAGCTTATGTAGGAAGCTCTTCAGGAGATGATTTACAAGATACTTTTATAGGTACTGCTGAGAAAGAATCTAAGAGCAAATTAGATTCAATCAAAGCAGAAGAAGATATACGCTATACCGCAAACGAGATAGGTGAATATTTACTTAACACCTTTGATCTTAGGATAACTCATATTGAAAATTTATTAGCTCTTATAGCTAGTTATGGGGCAACTACTGATCAATTAGAAAGTGCTAAGGGTATAGGAAGTGATTTAACAACTAAAGTAAATGTTAAATATGAAGGGTTAGATAAGATTAAAGAAACTAACCAGCAATTAGATAACATAAGTAACGCTTCTAATAACATTTTAGCGTTATTAGAAAAAGTAATAACAGATAATGGAATTAAAGTAATCTCAACTAATCATTATACAGGGTTTACAGGAGGAGGTTTAGTTAATGCTTAGATATAATACAGATAATATAATAGTAGGCTATTTAAAACAATACTTAAAATCATTCAACCTTCCTACTTTCAATATTTTTGAAGATGAAACTGAGTTAATAGATTTTATAGATAAAGTTGAAAGCCCACCCAATTACTCTTATACAGCTTTACTGAAAAATTATGATAATCAAAAAAATTGCATCGTAAGCTGTGAAGTACAAAAAAAATCAGGGGGAAGCTTAACTACCAAGATTCACTTTTTAAAGAAATATGAATATAATCAATTTATATTAAATAACACAAAACAATATACAATAGAGAATTTATTATACGATCAAACTACTCATAAATTCTTAGGAGAGGTGTTAAGGTTCAATTCAAAATATACTGGAATTAATTTAATGCCTATGTATAACTGCTTTTTAAATGAAATTGTAGAAGGCGCTCAATATAATTATTACAAATGCTCCGCCAAGCTTGCGAAAACCTATACTTTAATTACAAGAACTGTAAAGCCTTTTAAATATTTATTCACTACAACTACAAAATTAAAAACTTTAGAACATCAATTTACAACGAAGGCTAGAACTTGTGAGCAAATCCCTGGAACTTCTTATTTCACCATGGACTTTGAAAAAGGTAGTTTTCCCGTTAGTTTATTTGAAGAGTATAATTTAATGTTATATATACAAGTCCCTAAAGGATTTAATATGAATTTCGTTGTGCTCGAAGGTTCTCTGAGTGATTTTAATATCGATCTTTCAAAATGTGTTGCAAATTTCGATAATTCCAGTGATTTACGTGATATAAATTCTGATAAGAGATTGTCAAGCGCTTTAGGAAAAAATAAATTCATCGATAAGTTGAATAAAGGTGATAAAACAATTTATGCAGCTTCCTTTAATTTGTTTCAATACCTATTAGGAAATGTTATAACAAAAGACGATCCAGTATCGAGAAATATCAGAGATGCTAAGATAAAATTAAGACTAGCGCAGGGGGTACTTGAAAAAGATATAGACAAGCATGACTATACTTTTGGTAATTTAGAAAAAATTCAATTTGCTAATTTACTTCAAGATAATTTAATCGTTTATAATAGAAGTTTTGATATAACAGGCTATGTAGATAAATCTATTGAAACTGTTTTGGATAATAGTTTAAGGAGCTAATTATGCCAGATTTATTTCAATTAAACAATAATACTAATAGACAAGCAGATAAGTTCTCAGGCCTTATCACAGTAGATAATTTCATCTATATCTATCATTTACCTGGGGATATTCAAGGAGAAGGTACTTGGATTTATTTACCGCAATGGCCAGATCAAATAACAGATAAGATAAGTTCTAGTTATAGTCAAACGAATGCTATTGCGAGATCAGCCCCAGTGTTTTCTTATTCAAACTCGGGGCCTAGGTCTGTCGATATTGCGGTAGAATTGCATAGGGATATGATGGATGAAGCTAATGCAAACTTAAGTAATATGGTTCCAGAAGTAGGTGATGATTACGTCGATACTGTCATTAAAAAACTTCAGGCAGTTGCATTACCTAACTATAAGCATGAGACTAAAGAAATAGATCCCCCTATGGTAGCAGTTAGGTTTGGAAATGAATTATTTATCAAAGGTGTTGTTAATGGCGGAGTTTCAGTAGAATATTCAAAACCTTTATTAGTAGGGAATAAATACTCACTAGTACGTATAGCATTTTCTGTTTACGAAATAGATCCTCAAGATGCTATAGGTATTTCAAAAACAGGAAGCTTTAGAAATATAACAAAAGCTTTTAGAGATAGGTTAGGAGGCTAAAGATGGATAGACTTAAGCATAAAGATTATGATGTTAAAAATATTTATTCTCGCTATATCAGTTCTCCTAGTTATTATAATATTTTAGATAATAAATATATAAGAGGGATAAGTTCGCATTTGTCTAAATCAACAGCTTATACTTTACATAAAATGCGTCCTTATGATACTTTAGATAACTTAGCTTTAATGTACTATGGAAGACCTGATTTATTTTGGGTTATAGCTGATTTTAATAATGTTCACGATCCTTTTATAGACTTAGCTAAAGAATTTAAAAAAATAAAGATACCTAATTTATTTGCTATTAAGTTCGAAGGAAGGAATTAATTGAGAAGATTTAATATTTTAGAAAGTGATGTTCGAGTAGCTGCTCCTTTTATTGAAGTAAAAATAGGGGAGTATGTTTTTGGTACCTATTCAGAACAATTTGCTTCTAATATAAAGAGAAACGATATTGATACTTACACTTTAAAAAGATTTCCTAATTATATTCAAGGTCTGCAAGTAACTAAAGTAAATGGACAGGTCAACACTTATTCTCTTAGGATAGATTATCCTATAACTAAAGGAAATGATCCTAATTTCTTTGAGAAAGTATTTTCAAGCGTATCTAATAATAGAGAAATAATATTCTCTTATGGTGATAGCAATTCTCCAAATTTCATTTATAGACAGGAGAAAGCTTTAATAACAACGGTAAACCAATCAATGAATTTCACTAGTTCAGTTATTAGTTATACAATTGAAGCTGTAAGTTCAGGTAAGCTATTAACAGCAAGTGCGTATAATTTTCCAGCTGTTAGAAATATTAGGCCAAGTCATCTAATAAAAAAATTAGTTAAAGAAAATAAATATGGTTTACAAGATATATTCACAGGAATGAGAGATTTTGATTTAGTAGAATCTAGAGGACTTATAGCAGGTGGAGATAAGATAAAAAATATAGACGCTAAGACAAATATAGATATTATTTCTTATTTAAAATATTTAGTAATGTTAATGGAGAGTGAAGATAATTCTAAAGGGCTTTATATATTTACTATGGTAGATGATATAAGTGGAGATTTTAACGGGCCTTATTTTCAAATATACAGCTCGACTGCAATAAGTAAATCAGTAGATAATTATGTTTTGAATGTAGGTTATCCATTTAATGAAAATCCTTTAAGAAGTTCGGTACCATTTCAAAATGTTATAACCTCTTTTAATATAAATAATAATGAGACGTACTCTATTTTATACAATTATTCTAAGAAACTAAATGATATAGAATATATATCTAGAATAGATGATGATGGAAATTTAGTAGAACTATATTCGCCAGTAATCTACTCTAATAACTTATCTGGGGTAGCAGATACTTATGATAAGAACTGGTGGAAGAATATGACTGAATATCCATTAACTGCTACTATAACATTAAAAGGATTTTTAAAACCTGCGTTATTAATGGGTAAGATAGAATTAAATGTATTATTCTATGGAAACTCTCATATATCTAGTGGGGTATATATAATAACAGAACAAGTTGATAATTTAGGTTATGATGGATTCTTCACAACTTTAAAATTAGTTAGAGTAGGGAGTCCTAGTAATATATATCATTTAAATAAAACAAATCAAAAAATAGGCTAAAATTATATAATAAGAGCTATAGGTAAAGTTTTTTGAAAAATTAATGTATAATGATAAAATGGAAGCACAAACTCCTGTAACGCCTTATTATTATATAAAATATTAAATATAATAATATAATAGCTATAAGCTATGCTTATAGAGCAAATAGAGCTAATAAAGCAACTAAACAACTAAA
>DUVY01000138.1 GCA_012840805.1 Clostridiales bacterium
AGCATAGAAAGGGATGCTAGGAGATTCATGAGAATGAGGTGATACCTTGCTAGATAAGATAAGGCAGGTGATAAGTAGATTGTTTAAGAAAAAGGATATAAAAGATGCAACTGGTATAGACGTAGCAGCATCAGAAGAAATGTCTAGGGCTATAGCCTTATGGACAGCAATGTATGAGGATAAAGCTCCATGGGTAGACAATGATAAAGTTAAGTCTATGAACTTGCCGGCAACAATAGCTAATGAAATAGCTAGGCTAGTAACTCTAGAGATGAAGTCAGAGGTAGTGGGCAATGAATTTCTAAATGAGCAATACCAAAGGGTTATAGAAGATATGCGTGAGGTAACCGAATATGCAGCAGGTAAAGGCGGACTAATATTCAAACCTTACGTTGATGGCGATAGGATTGCAGTAGATTATGTGCAGGCGGATCTGTTCTTTCCTACAAAATATGATTCAAGCGGGAATATAACAGGTTGCATCTTTGTAGATAGAAAGAAAAAAGGCAGTGTTATCTATAGCAGGCTAGAACAGCACGAACTAGCGGAAGGAGGCTATAGAATAACAAACAGGGCCTATAAAAACACAGTAGGGGACGATAGCTTAGGGAATAGGATTCCGCTTACTGCTGTAGAAGAGTGGAAAGACCTATCAACAGAGGTATTTATACCAGATATAGAAAAGCCTTTGTATGGCTATTTTAAGATACCTATAACAAACAATATAGATACACGCTCACCATTGGGGTGTTCTGTATATTCCAGAGCAGTAAACCTTATTAAAGAGGCAGACAAGCAATATTCTAGAATCCTTTGGGAATATGAGGGTAGTGAGTTAGCAATAAATGCAGCAGCCGATTTATTTAAAGCAAATGGAGAACTGCCGGAAGGCAAAGATAGGCTATATGTAAAGATAGACACTGACCAAGAAGATTTCTTTAAAGAATGGAGCCCTCAGATTAGAGACCAGTCTTTATTTAATGGCCTAAACAGACTGCTTCAAAGAATAGAATTCGCTTGTGGTTTAGCTTATGGCACCTTGTCAGATATGCAGACAGTAGCCAAAACAGCAACAGAGATAAAAGCTAGTAAGCAAAGGACTTACTCCACAGTATCAGATATACAAAAAAGCCTTGAACATGCTTTAACTGATTTAGTTGATGCAATGAATGTATGGGCAAGATTATATGGATTGGGTAGCAGTGGAGAGTATGAAGTTAGCTTTGAGTGGGATGATTCATTGGCAATGGACATGGATACAGAATATAACTTAATGCTTAGAGAAGTATCAGCTGGTATATTAAAGCCTGAATACTACCTAAAGAGACGATATGGCGTTACTGATGAACAGCTTAGAGAGATGATGCCGGAGCCTTTTGATGATGGTGTTGGAGATGATGAATAATGCTGACACCAGAATACTTAGATAAGCTGCCTAATCATGTAGTTAATACCCTCCTTAACCTTGAAGATGAAATTATAGCAGACATTGCCAGAAGAATATCAGAAAATCTGCAACTAACAGAGACAGCAGAGTATCAGATTGAGATGCTTTATAGGATGAATTACGATATAGAGCAAATTGAAAAAAAGATAGCAAAGGCAATGAATATATCAGAAAAAAAGCTAGAGGAAATCCTGAAAGAAGCTGCAGAAACTTCATATGAGAACGAGAGACTCATATATAAAAAAGGTGGCAAGATTTTGCCACCAATTGATAACAATCCTAGAATCATAGATTTTATAGAGGCGACAATAAGGCAGACAAGAGGCACATTCAGAAACTTAACCAATACTGCAGGCTTTGTATCTGGCAATCAATTTATGGAAGCATCTGAGTTTTATAGAAATACATTAGATTTTGCAGTATGGGAACTAGGTACCGGTGCATTTGACTACAATACAGTTTTAAGAAAAGCAGTAAAGGCTTTAGGGGACAGTGGAATTAGAACCATAGACTATGAAAGTGGCAGGAGGTATCATATAGAATCTGCAGCAAGAATGACAATATTAACTGGTACATCACAGATAACAGGATATATGAGTGAATTTAATGCTGATTTAATGGGGCAGGATTTAATGCAAATAACAGCACATTTTGATGCAAGGCCTTCACACGCAGTATGGCAAGGCCAAGTAGTCAGTAGAAGCGGAAGGAGGGGATATTTAAGCTTAGAGGATATAGGATATGGAGAGGCGGATGGCTTTAAAGGTGTAAACTGTAGGCATGATTGGTATCCTTATTTTGAAGGTATATCATCACCATTGCCTCCAGTGAGTTATCCTGAGCCATTTACTTATAAAGGCAAGACATATGATGCCTACCAAGCAAGTCAAAGACAAAGATATATGGAAAGACAGATTAGAAAGACTAAAAGGCAGATTATTGCATATGAAAACGCAGGACTAAAAGAAGAGGCAATTGATGCACAGATAAAGCTGTTTAGGCAAAGACAGGAATACGAAAGATTTAGTAGTGAAGCAGGGCTAAGAGCTAAGCATGAGAGGACACATACTTATGGCTATGGTAGAAGTCAGAGCATGAGAGCGGTTTGGGCTGTGAGAAAGGCACATTAAAGGAGGGCTAAAAGATGGCTAAATATCGTAAAAAGCCAGTTGTAATCGAGGCAATACAATTCAACGGAAGAAACTCAGCAGATATTCATGAATTTTGTGGCGATAAAGTACGAGAGCCGGTTGGTAAAGATTATCTTGAAATCGAGACATTAGAAGGTGTGCATATTGCAAGTCCCGGCGACTACATTATTAAAGGCATAAAGGGTGAATTTTATCCTTGTAAACCTGATATATTTAAAGCAACATATGAAAAAGTTGATTAATTGACTTTAGACAATAGTCGTTAAACAGGCCTACTTTTTATGCTTAAAATTACGCAAG
>DUVY01000081.1 GCA_012840805.1 Clostridiales bacterium
AAAGATGCGAATCAGACGGGCTGTAATCTACCTCAGCGTCAGACAAAGCCGTTTCGCAATCAGGGCACCAATTGATTATTCGGCTGCCTTTGTAGATATAACCCTTTTCGTAAAGCCTGACAAACACTTCCAAAACCGCGCGCGAACGCTTCTCGTCCATTGTAAAAGCCAATCTGTCCCAATCGCAAGACAAACCCATTCTTTTGGACTGTTCCACAATCCTGCCGCCGTATTTTTCATACCAATCCCAAGCGCGCTCCAAAAACTTTTCGCGACCCAAATCTTGCTTGGTCAAACCCTCTTGCGCCATTTGCTCTACGATTTTGACCTCGGTCGCTATGGAAGCGTGATCCGTGCCGGGCAGCCAAAGCGCGTTATAGCCTTGCATTCTTTTGTATCTAATTAGCACATCTTGCAATGAAAGGTTAAGCGCGTGGCCCATATGAAGCTGTCCCGTTATATTGGGAGGCGGCATCACAATAGTAAAAGGTTTTTTGGTCTTATCGGCTTTCGCCTTAAAACAGCCGCGCCTTATCCATTCGTCATACCATTTTTGCTCAAACCCAGACGGATTATATGTTTTGTCCAGCTCATAGTTGTTCATAATTTTTTTGGTCCCTTTTGTTCTTATTTGATTATTGAAAAAATCAAACCCGCAAGCACCAACAAAAAGCCCGCGAACTTGAAAGCAACAAACATCTTATCAAAGTTTTGGATATCGTCGGCTTTTTTGATTTTTTGGACGATTTTTCGGGCAAAGACAGCCGTCAAAAGCCCCGCCACAGCCAAAACAAGACCGACAATGACATTCCATTGTAAAAGCCTTTTTGCCAAGCTATCCAAAAAATTATTGGCGACACCCAAAAACATCAAAAAGCAACTCTTTTTTTCCAAAAATTATTTAAAACATTATACTAGAAAAATATCAATAAATCAAATTAAGAATACTCGGTTTTGGAATTGGTATAAACAAGTTTTTGATATTCTACAAAAGAGCTTTTTACACATTTAACATATACGTTTAATATACTGACAATATAAGCCAACAAAAAGAGAGACATATGAAGATAATTTTGTGTTTGGATAGGGTCAGTCATACTTATCATTCAAAGCTCGGCGAGACTTTGGCGTTAAAGGATATCAGCTTTTGCCTAAACGACGGGGAGTTTTTGTCTATTGTCGGGCCTTCGGGGTGCGGCAAGACGACAATATTGTCATTGATAAGCGGTTTAATAAAGGCGTCCAAGGGTCAAATTGTAATTGACGGCGAGCCCGTTACCACTACCAATCGCGATACGGGGTATATGTTCCAAAGAGACCATTTGTTTGAATGGCGTACCATAAGACAAAACATAACATTAGGTCTAGAAATACAAAAGAAAATGACGCCCCAAAATCTAAAGATGGTTGATGAGTTGATAGAAAAATACGGACTCAAAGAGTTCGCCAATAACTATCCGCGCTCGCTAAGCGGCGGAATGCGTCAAAGGGTAGCGCTTATTCGCACTCTCGCCACTTCGCCTAAGCTGCTGCTTTTAGATGAGCCTTTTTCCGCTTTGGATTTTCAGACCCGTCTTTACGTTTGCGACGATGTCTATAACATAATCAAAAACGAAAAAAAGAGCGCCATCCTTGTAACGCACGATATAAGCGAGGCTATAAGTTTGAGCGATAGGATTATTATGCTGACCAACAGACCCGCCGCCATCGCGCACGAATATGTTTTGGATATGCAAGAGTGCAAAACGCCGCTAGAAAGAAGGGAATGCAAAAAGTTTGGATATTGGTTTGATAAAATTTGGAAGGATTTGGAAAAGCTTGAAAATAATCAATAAAGGCGATTTATAAAAAAATGAAAAAGCAAGAGCGAGCATTATACTCAGAGGAACATAAAAAATATCTAAAAAACATAAAAATCAAAAAAGTCTTAATACTTAGCGCGCAGTTTGGGATATTGATAGGAATCTTGGTTTTGTGGGAAACGCTTACCCATTTTATGATTTTGGACCCGCTGTTTTTCTCGTCGCCCAGCCGCTTAATAAAGACGGCTATTGATATGTTCGCGACCAAAGAAATTTATGACCATATAAGCGTAACGGTGTATGAGTGCGTTTTGGGCTTTGGTATCTCAACCATTGTGGGCGCGCTTATAGCTATCGGGCTATGGTGGAGCGATTACCTAAGACGCGTGATTGACCCTTATCTTGTGATTTTGAACAGCTTACCCAAAATCGCCCTAGGCCCTGTTATTATTGTGCTTATGGGCTTGGGCATAAAAGCTATCGTCACAATGGCGATATTGATATGCATTATTATTACTATCACATCCGTGCTTAACGGGATGATGTCGTGCGACCCCGACAAAATTTTGTTAATGAAGTCAATGGGCGCTAGCAAGTTTCAGATATTATATAAGTTGCTCTGGCCGTATTCTATCCCCAATCTTATATCGGTTTTGAAAATTAACATCGGCTTGTCTTGGATAGGAACGATAATGGGCGAATACTTAACAAGCCGCGCGGGGCTTGGTTATTTGATTGTCTATGGCGGTCAGGTATTTAAAATGGATCTAGTAATGACATCTGTATTTTTGCTTTGCGTTATGGCAGCAGGTATGTATCTATTGGTCAGCCTTATAGAAAAAAGGGTTTATAAGTCAAGATAATAAAAGGCGATAAGCGGATATGTTTATAAATCAATAAATAAAAAAATCATATTGAAATATTATTAAAATTATCTTTTGGATTAATAAATAAAATATTAAAAATTAAAGCCGCAAAAAAAGCGGCTTTTTGTGTTTTTGTAAAGCGTATTTTTAAATCATAAGATTAAATAAATACGGTTTTTATTAACTATATTTTTAAATCCCAAAAACGCTAACTTGTTTTATATTCTATTTAGACCTTCTTTAATCGCTTGTTGGGCTACTGCGCGGCTTACATAGTCACATACCCTTTTGTCAAAAGCGTCGGGGATAATATAGTCAGCCCTTAAATCTTTTTCGTCTATAAGTTCCGCCAAAGCGTAAGCCGCCGCTATTTTCATTCCTTTGGATATTTGTCGCGCCCGCACCGCCAAAGCGCCCTTAAAAATAGCGGGAAAAGCTAAGACATTGTTGATTTGGTTGGCAAAGTCGCTTCTGCCCGTGCCTACCACCGCGGCG
>DUVY01000082.1 GCA_012840805.1 Clostridiales bacterium
AAAAAACTCGCCATATCAAAATCCAAAGGCGATCCCACGCGGTCGCTAAGTTCAATAATTGTGGTATTAATTGACGCCGATGCTAAGTTTTCAGCCATTTCAAGACCTATCGCGCCGCCTCCAATTATTACGGCGTTTTCAGGTTTATTTCGCTCAATAAATGACTTTATTTTTAATGTGTCAGGAATATCCCGCAAGGTAAATACTTCGGGGATATTTTTCGTTCCTTGAAGAATAATTGGCTCGGCGCCTGTTGCCAAAATCAAATAATCGTATTCTTCTTGATATTGCTCATTTTTGACATGGTCTATTATTGTCACTTCTTTTTTTTCTATATCAAGAAATACCGCTTCATTTTTTATTCTGACATCAATATTATACCAAGCGGAAAAACCCGAAGGCGTCATAATTGTTAAATCATTTTTATCCTGAATTACGCCGCCTATATAATAAGGTAATCCGCAATTTGCATAAGATATATAATCGCCTTTTTCTAGCATTATTATATCCATATCTTCATTGAGCCGTCTCAATCTTGCCGCGGCGGTCGCGCCTGCGGCGGAGCCGCCAATAATAATCGTTTTAGCCATCTTTTATTTGTTTCCTTTTATTATTTCCGTCAGTTATCATCTCGCCTTTATAAGCATTTAAACCGCCTAAATCCACAACTTTAGTATACCCCATCTTTTTTAATATAGCAGCGGCGTGAACGCTTCTAGCGCCGTTTTGACAATATAGATAAATTTTTGCATTATAATTATCTATATTATTCTTAGCCCAATCGCCAATTTTTAAAAAGGGCACATTAATACTATTTGGCAATCGCCCTTCTTTAAATTCATTATTACTTCTTAGATCAATAAGATATTCATTTACGCCTAATATGTTATTTACTTCATTGATATTAACTTTATTAATATCATATCTTTTGTGAAAAGTTGCCAATTTGCGCCTCCGCTAAAATTTATCTTTTGTATTTCAATATATTTTTAATATTAGTTCTTGAAAAATGCATTTTGTTTATGTATAATGTATTATACATATTTTAGAGGTATTTACATGATAAAACAAGAATGTATTGATTTTCTAAAGTCTTATCTACCATTTTTAAAAAAGATGTCGTTTGACGATAGGCAAGACTTTTTTAATAAAGCTGTTTTAAGGAATTACGCTACAGGCGAAATTATTTCTAATAATGAAACTTGTAGCGGTATGATTATTGTCTTTAAAGGACAAGTCCGCGCTTTTATTGGGTCCAAAAACGGAAAGCAAATCAGTATTTATAGATTATTAGAAGGCGATGTTTGCGTGCTTTCGGCTTCTTGCGTAATGAATAACTTGACATTCGATGTCACGATTGAAACCGAAAAAGACAGTCAAATAATCGTCTTGCCTTCTGAGCATTTTGAGCGCTTTGTAAAAAACAACACCTTTATTAAAGATTATGTCCTAGCTATCATGTCGCAACGACTGTCGGACGCGTTGTTTCTTATAGAACAAACTTTGTTTTCAAGCTTCGATAAGCGCCTAGCGGATTTTATTTTGGAACAAGCTAATATTGACGGCGCTAATGTGGTTAAGATAACCCAGGATACCATAGCCAACCATTTAGGAACCGCTCGAGAAGTCGTAACCCGCATGATGAATTATTTTGAGAATGAAGGTTACATAGAGTTGTTTCGCGGCGGTTACAAAATCATTAACGACAAAGCGTTGGCAGATATTGCTAATTTATAAATATTATATTATAAGTTCAAATCATTTTCTGTAATTTTATCACTATGTTTTATATTTCTTTATTAAAAAATCTTTAATAAAAAAAGTAGCTATAAGCAAAAAAATCAT
Source organism: Clostridiales bacterium (assembly GCA_012840805.1). Classification (GTDB taxonomy): domain Bacteria; phylum Bacillota; class Clostridia; order Christensenellales; family DUVY01; genus DUVY01. The sequence continues at coordinate 1,846 of DUVY01000082.1, forward strand.
TGACTAAACATTTATTAATACTACAAAGTATGTCGGTATTAATTATAAAAAAAACCTTCTATGATAAATTTCTTTTCATAGATAGAAGGTTTTTACATTGTTTATATTAAGAATTTTATTATCTAAAAACTCTAAATGTTTTTTCCACAGGCGCAAATTCTTTTTCTCCCGCCTCGCCCAAAACTTGTCCAAACGGCATTTGCGCTAATAGTTTCCATTCAACCGGCAAATTCCAACGAACTTTGACAGCGTCGTCAATTAACGGGTTATAATGTTGCAAGCTTGCGCCCAAACCCATTTCAGACAACGCGGTCCAAATAATATGTTGAAACATACCAGACGCTTGCATTGCCCAAACCGAAAAAGATTCCTTATAGGAAGGAAATTTCTGCATCAAAGAATTAATTACTTTTTCATCCTCAAAGAAAAGTATTGTTCCATATCCATTTTTGAATGATTGTATTTTTTCTTGCGTCTTAAGAAAGTTTTTTGCGTGAACAATTTTTTTCAAATTTTCTAACACAATATCCCACAAATCGTCATGATCTTCTCCAATCAACAAAACAGCCCTATTAGTTTGAGAATTATACGGCGTTGGCGAGTGCAACAACGCCTGTTTGATCATATTAATTATTTCATCGTCAGATACGGTAATACTTTTTCCTATTGAATATATAGAACGCCTATTTTTTATCGATTCAATGAATTTTTTCATATTCTAATGTCTCCTTATTAATAATATTATCTTTAGTATTAATCTTTATATTAACCTTAAATTAAATAATGTCAACATTCATAGTGACACATTTACAAAGTTTTTTAAAATTTTTGTAGAATTTATTAATATATTTTCAACTAATTTTTAGATATATAGTATGGAAAAAGCGCGTTTTTTATAAATTTTTCAAAAAAATGATACTTCATAATAGTAGTATGTCTGACATAGCATTCAAAAACCTTATTAAATGGCGAGAAAATTTCCCCGCCATAAAAATGATATTCATAATTTAAAATTAAATTACCACTTTCCTTTTCTGGATTTTATGAGCTTTTTTAGTCCTTTAATATATTTATGATTAGCTAAGTCTATTAGTCCCATCATCATTTCTTTTGGAAGCATTCCTTCGCTTAGCATCGCAAGCATTCTAAAAGGGAGCCTAATAACTGACTCAATAGTTTGTTCGTTACCCGGCATGTTGCTATGTAGCGTATTAAACTTTTTAGCCAATATCTTTTTTAATACTCGCCCTATAATAGTCTTACTTATATCTTCAATTGTTGAATTAAAATCATAGGGTCGTTGTTTTTTTAGGGTTTTAGGCGTTAGCGGTCTTTTTAAAAGCTTAGAAAATTCTTCGTCATTTAAAATAGGCTTTTTGTGGGGAACATAATCAGAAAACATAAACTCGTCGCCCTTAATATTAATTATTTGTTCAAAAGCTATATCTTTAGAAGATACGCCTACAAAAACTTTGTATTCACCTCCCTCAATAGTCCAATTTTTTGATGAAGTATTATAAAAAGCCAAAGATTGTATAGGTATTGAAAGATTTATTTCTTTGGTTTCTCCTTTTTTCAAAAAGACTTTTTCAAACGCCTTAAGTTCTTTTTTAGGTCTTACTAAATTGCTTTGAGGCATACCAATATAAACTTGAACCACCTCAGCGCCGTCAAAATCTCCCGTATTTTTGATTGTAAGATTAACCTTTATATTATCATTATCAATTTTTACATTAAAATTATATAACTCAAAAGATGTGTAACTTAATCCATACCCAAATGGAAAACTTACATTTTTGCCAAAAGTATCGTAATACCTATACCCCACAAAAAGCGTTTCTTTATAATGCGCCGAATTATTGTCTTGCGTAAAGTTTGGATAAGAAGGATTATCTTCAAGTTTTATTGGCCAAGTTTCAGCGAGCTTGCCCGAAGGATTTACACTGCCGAACAAAATATCTACGCCTGCGTCTGCGGCTTCCCCTGTAAGATATTGCAAAACTATCGATTTCGCGCCAATTATATTATCAAGTTCAACAGGCGAGCCGCCGCTTAGCGCCACAACAAAATCAGAGCGAACTTTTAGTAATTCATCAATCAAAGAATAATGCGCTTGAGGCAATCTCATATGCTTTCTGTCGTATCCTTCGCTTTCATATTCTTCTGTCAAGCCTATAAATACGACAATGTTTTTGTAGGCTTTGGCTGCAGAAACAGCTTGAGAAATTAAATTATAATCGACAACATCATTATCAATATTATAGCCGTCTAGGTATTCATAACTTATGTTATGATTATTCAACCCGTCCAAAAAGCTTTCAAGCCTAAATGGATTAATTTTTGAGCTACCGCTACCTTGATATCTAGGATATTTCGCAAGCGCGCCTATAACCAATAATTTTTGGTCTTGGCAAAAAGGCAATAATCTATCATCGTTTTTTAATAAAATTATTGAATTTTGCGCTATCTTTTTAGCCAAAAGATGTCTTTGTTCTTGGTTGTATATGACTGTCTTTTTCGCTGATTTTACTTTGGATATCAATTCTAAAATTCTCAAAACACAGCAATCTATTTGATGTGTGGTAATTTCGCCATCCAAAACAGCTTTGAGGACGCATTCATAATTAAATTTGCCCGAATATGGAAATTCAATATCAAGCCCCGCTTTGACGCCCTGCGCCCTGTCGTCCACAGCGCCCCAATCGCTTATAACCGCGCCCTTATAGCCCCAAAAATCCCTTAATACATCTGTCAATAGATATTTGTTTTGACTTGCGTAAACGCCGTTTAGCCTGTTATACGAGCACATAACAGTCCAAGGCTGGGTTTGTTTTATGGCGATTTCAAAAGGCTTTAGGTATATTTCATGCAAAGTCCGTTCGTCTATTTCAGCGCTTATTATCGCCCTGTATGTCTCTTGATTATTTGCCGCAAAATGCTTTATAGACGTTCCAACGCCTTGATTTTGGACGCCTTTTATAAATGACGCTGACATCATCCCAGCAAGATAAGGGTCTTCGGAAAAGTATTCAAAATTTCTGCCGCATAATGGCGAACGCTTAATATTAGTTCCTGGACCTAAAATTATATCAACGTTTTGTTCTATTGCCTCGCTCGCTAACGCTTCGCCCATTTTTTCAATAAGCTCGGGATCAAAGCTGCAAGCGCTAAGCGCGGCGGGCGGAAAACATACGGCTTTTTGATTGAATTTTTTATCATTTAAGATAATTTCATTTCTAAGTCCATGAGGACCGTCAGACATCTTTATACTGTCTATGTTAAGACGGCTTATGCTTTTGGTATTCCACCAATCAGCCGCAAAAAGCAATGACACCTTTTCTTTGAGCGTCATTTTTTCTAAAACATCTTTTATGTCCATAAGAAAACCCTTAAGTTAAATTAATTATAATAAATACATTTTAGTTAATAATATTTCCTAAGTCAATATAGCATAATGTTCTTGTATATAAAACGCAAAAAACCGCGGTATCTAATAAAAGATACCGCGGTTATTATTATTTTGCGTATTCTGTGCTTCTTAACTCTCTTATCACATTGACTTTTATTTGTCCAGGATAATCAAGTTCGTTTTCAATTTTTTTAGCTATTTCTTTGGCGATAAAGATTGTAGAGTTATCGTCAACCTCTTCAGGTTTTACCATAATTCTTACTTCTCTTCCCGCCTGTATCGCAAACGATTTTTCAACGCCAGCAAAAGAATTGGCAATTTCTTCTAATTTTTCAAGCCGCTTTACATAGTTTTCTAAAGATTCTCTTCTCGCCCCGGGTCTTGCGCCCGAAATTGCGTCCGCTGCCTGTATTATAACAGCCTCAGGCGTTTCGGGTTCAATATCATTATGGTGAGCGGCAATACAATGAATAACTTCTTTGCTTTCTTTGTATTTTTTAGCCAAATCAACCCCAATAGAAATATGCGTTCCCTCAACATCGTGATCAACAGCTTTGCCTATATCGTGCAATAATCCCGCTCGTTTGCAAAGCATTACATCCAGTCCAAGCTCCGCCGCAAGCATTCCCGCCAGATGAGAAACTTCGATTGAATGTTTTAAAATATTTTGACCGTAACTTGTGCGGTATTGTAGCCGTCCTAACAACTTCACAAGCTCGGGGTGAATTCCATAAACACCAGTTTCAAATATCGCGTTCTCGCCGGCTTCTTTTATATGGTTTTCAACTTCTTTTTTGACTTTTTCTACAACCTCTTCTATTCTTGCCGGATGAATTCGACCGTCGGCAATAAGTTTTTCCAAAGTTATTCTGGCAATTTCTCTCCTAACCGGATCAAAGCCTGATAATATAACAGCTTCAGGCGTGTCGTCAATTATCAGATCAATTCCGGTAGCGTTCTCTAGCGCCCTTATATTTCGTCCTTCGCGCCCTATTATGCGCCCTTTCATCTCGTCATTAGGCAAAGACACTACCGAAACCGTTATTTCGGCGGTATGTTCTACCGCGCATTTTTGAACAGCTTGGCTTATTATTGCTTTGGCTTTTTTGTCTGCCTCTTCCTTTGCGGTTTGTTCGATATTTCGCACGAGCACTGCTGCGTCCTTTTTGGCTTCTTGCTCAAATTCGGCTATTAACAATGCTTTGGCTTCATCTTTGGTCAATGAGGCAACTCTTTCTAATTCTTGAATAATCTTGGCTTCAGTTTGTTTTATGAGCTCGTATTCGCGTTCTAGTTCTTGTTCTTTTAAAGCTAGATTCTTGTTAGTTTGTTCCAAAGCTTCAAGCTTTTTTTCAATGGTCTCCTTTTTCTTGTCAAGGTACTCTTCTTTTTGAATTATACGGCTTTCACTTCTTTGAAGTTCATTGCGTCTTTCTTTTACTTCTTTATCAAAATCTATTCGCATTCTATGCACTTCTTCTTTGGCTTCTAATATTGCTTCTTTTTTTATCGTTTTGGCTTCCATATTAGCATCTTTGATAATTTTATCGGCCGTTATTGTCGCGCTGCCGATTTTACTTTTTACTATTCTAGCATTTATTATATAACCTATAATCGCGCCTAAAATTAATGTCGCGATAGGTATTAAAATTATCAAAAGAAGGTCTATTTTAGCCAAAATGTTCAGCAGGTCGCCGTTCATTTTTTACCTCCTCTATTCAATTTTCAATCTGCGTTAATATGACTTATAATTTTAAGAAATTTTCTTATAATAAATCAAAGTGCACTATTTCAATAATAGCCAATTAAAAATCAAATGTCAACTTACTTTATAACGATAAAGCGTTTTTATCGCTTTTGGCATACTCTTTTATTTTTTGTTCTATTTCTTGACATATTTCGGGATTTTCAACAAGATATTTTCGGACATTTTCCCTGCCTTGTCCTAGCCTATCGCCATTATAACTAAACCAAGAACCGCTTTTTTCCAATATTCCAAATTCAACGCCAAAATCAATTATACAGGATTCGTTAGAAATTCCTTCGCCATAAATAATATCAAATTCCGCGACTTTGAATGGAGGCGCAAGTTTATTTTTAACTATTTTTGCCTTAGTGCGATTGCCCACCATTTCAGAGCCGTCTTTTAAGGTTTCAGCCCTTCTGACATCAATTCTTATGCTTGAATAAAACTTCAGCGCCTTGCCGCCTGATGTAACTTCGGGCGAGCCAAATAATACGCCGACTTTTTCGCGCAACTGATTAATAAAGATAACGCAAGTTTTGGTACGGCTAATTATGCCCGCAAGCTTTCTCAACGCTTTGGACATCAGTCTTGCTTGCAGTCCTATATGGCTATCGCCCATTTCGCCGTCTATTTCAGCCTTCGGCGTCAATGCAGCAACCGAATCTATTACTATTACATCCAAAGCCCCACTTGAAACCAAACTCTCGGCTATGTCCAATGCTTGCTCTCCATTATCAGGTTGTGAAATATAAAGATTGTCAAGATCGACGCCTAATTTCTTGGCATAAACAGGATCAAGCGCATGTTCGGCGTCAATAAAAGCCGCCGCGCCACCGTTTTTTTGCGCTTCCGCTATCACATGCAAACTAACAGTGGTTTTGCCCGAAGATTCTGGTCCGTATATTTCAATAATTCTTCCTCGAGGCAAGCCCCCTATGCCTGTCGCAAAATCCAACGCCAAACACCCTGTCGGAATGGTTTCAATAGGCAAAGTAACCTTTTCGTTAAACTTCATTATAGAGCCTTTTCCAAATTGCTTTTCAATTTGAGAAATGACTTGTTCTAACGCTCTCTTTTTATTTTCATCCATTTTTTTATGTAATCTCCTTTACAAAATTACTAATTATAATTTTTTAGATATTGTATCAATCTAAAGAACGCGTTATCGCATCCTTGTAAGATTATTTGTTCTCTATCCCCCTCAAAATTGTTTTCGAAAATATGTATGCCGTCTTTATCGCCTAACGCCAAATAACAAAGCCCTACATTTTGCCCTTCGGGCCCGGCAAAACCTGTGGTAGCCATTGCAATATCAGCGCCCGCTTTAATTAGCCCCGTCGCCATTTGGTAAGCGGTTTCGCTACTTACAATCCCGTTTTTTTCTAAAACGCTTTTGTCTATCTCAAGTCTTGATAATTTTGATTTTTCAGCGTATGTTACCAAGCCCTCTATCAAAACTTTGCTAGCGCCCGGATTGCGCACAAGCTGCGAAACAATGCATCCGCCCGTATATGATTCGGCGATAGAAATCTTTCGATTGGTTTGAAGCAAAATTTCAAAAGCGGCCTGACTTAATGTTACATCGCCTTCTGCATATAGATATTTATCTAACTTTTCTTTGATGTTGTTAATGACATTTAAAACTTCTATCCCAGACATATTATCGGTATAGCCGATTATTATATCGCATAAAGAGCGATTTTGGACATAATCAATATTTACTCTAGCCTTGGCTCTTGAAACATCTTTTATTAACTCTTTGCACATTTCAGCATTAACGCCATAAGTTCTTAACACATGCTTATAACGATGAGTTATTGATTTGGAGATAAGGACAGGTAAAACCATATCTTCAAATAATTTTATCCCCTGCTCGTCCGTATCAATAAAGGCGATTTCGCAAGAATTATACGATGTATAAATATCCGACGGCGCCGCGCCCAAAACTTCTTTAACTTTTTTATCAGCGTTTAGAATAAGTATATATGAAGAAATTTTCCCCGCATATTTCAAAAAAATTAAAAAATCATCCTCAAAATATCTAGTATTTGTCGCGCTATTAACATCAATGCCATTATCGGATAATAATCCGACAAGTTTTGATATATGTTGTTCACAGTCATTTGCTTGACCGTATTGTAGCGCCAAAATTGATACTTTCATAGATACCTTGTTTTAAATATATGTTTTATACTATATAAGTCTAGAATATAGCTTTTTATTGTTTTTGTAAAGAGATAAATTGACTTTTTTTAATCACGAATAACCGCGCGGCCTTTGACAAAATAATGGATTCCCGAAAAGATTGTCAATACCAAAGATATCAAAAACAGCGCAAAGCCTCCAATATACAAATATATGTAATTAAAATCAAAAAGACCGCCTAAGTCTCGCGCGCACATAAACATAGGAATAGCTATTGTTTGCAAGGCTGTTTTTGCTTTTCCAAAAATATCTGCCGCCATTATATAATTTTTGGATGCGGCTAACATTCTGATATTATTAACAATCAAGTCGCGAACTAATATGATTATTATTGCTACAGCGAGTATGATATTGAAGCCATAATCGGTTGGCGCTGCCAATAATATCAAAATCAAAGAAGAAGACACTAATATTTTATCGGCTATAGAATCCAAAAATTTTCCCAAATTTGTTATAAGATTATATTTTCTGGCGATATAACCGTCAAAAAAATCAGTTATCGCCGCCAAAATAAAAACCAATGTAGCATAAAGCCTTGAATAAGGAATAACCGAATCCAACAAAAACAAAGTTATTATCAAAGGCACAAGACAAATTCTTAAGATAGACAGCCTATTGGGCAAGTTCATTGCATTTCTCCTTTCAAATCATAAGTCAAAATATCTGTGATCTTTACATCATAAAAATTGCCTATTTCGGCGTAATTACCGCTAAAATAAACTAAAGTATCTACTTCTGGAGCGTTATATTGAGTTCTTCCAAAAAACAGATTTTTGTCAAAATCTATACCCTCGTATAAAACTTTAAGAGTTTTATTGAGACGCTTCTTTTTATTATTTTCAACAACAATCTTTTGTTGAACGGCGGCGGCTTGTCTTAGGCGCGAGTTTTTAATTTTGGATGGGATTTGATTAGGCATATTTGCCGCTGGCGTTCCTTCTTCGCGCGAATATGTAAAGAAACCTACATTGTCTAATTTAAACTCTTCCAAAAAAAACAATAATTTTTCAAATTGACTATCGCTTTCTTGAGGAAAACCCAAAATAAAAGAGCTTCTTATGCTGATATCCCCTGATTCGCGGATTTTATAAATAAGATTTTTTATACCGTCTTCGGTTATACGACGGTTCATTCTCTTTAAAATCATATTATCAATATGTTGTAAAGGTATATCCAAATAATCGCAAATCTTAGGTTGCGAAACTATCAAGTTAAGCAATCTTTCATTAATGGTTTCTGGATAACAATATAACAGCCTTATCCATTCTATCCCGTCTATTTTTGTAAGGTCAAATAATAAATCAGTTATATCATAATCTTTATACAGGTCGCTGCCATACCTGCCTGTGTCTTGCGCGACTAAGATAAGTTCTTTTACTCCCATATCCGCAAGGTTTTTGGCTTCGTCCAATATCTTATCTTTGGTTCTCGAAGTATATTTTCCTCTTATGCTGGGGATTGAGCAAAATGTGCAATAATTATCGCATCCTTCGGCAATTTTTAAATAAGCGTAATGTAAAGGCGTGGTAAGCACCCTGTCAATTACATCATTATCTTTAGGAATATTGCTGTAATAAGTCTCGCCGTTGTATAGCCGCTTTATAACCTTAACAATCTCAGAATAATTAGAAGTACCCAAAAAAGCGTCAACTTCTGGCAATTCCTTTTTTAATTCGTCAAGATATTTTTGACTCAAACACCCGCTCACGATAATTTTGCGGCAATTATTTTGTTTTAAATCAATAGCATCCAAAATAGTATCTATTGATTCTTTTCGGGCTTTGTCTATAAACGCGCAAGTATTGATTATAATTATCTCAGCCGTATTCAAGTCATCGACAATTTCCAAATCCGAACCTTTCAAATAGCTGAGCATCTTTTCGGTATCCACTCTGTTTTTGTCGCATCCTAACGATATAATACCTAGTTTTTTCATCTTTTTTTCTTACTCTCGCGGGTCAAATGGCTCGCCAAATTCTTCCTCAAATTGCTCGGGCGTAATCAAAACTTTTCGAGGTTTGTTAGTGCCATCAAAAGGTGTTATAATTTTTTTTAATTCTAATTGGTCCATTATTCTTGCCGCCTTGGCGTATCCGTATCTAAACCGTCTTTGTATTAATGTCGTTGACGCCTGTCCTAGCTCCAAAAACATCCGCACAATATTGGCAAGATTAGGATCGGGCTCGTCAACAAAATTAGCGACCGTAACGCCGTTAGCGTCGGCGTCATTTTCTTTGAATATTAGTTCTTCTATTTCTTTATCAAAATCTGAAGGATTGTTTTCTCTAATAAAATCAACCACATCATAAACTTCGTCATTGGTAACATATGCGCCCTGCACTCTAAAAGGCTCGGGCTTATCCACAGGCGCGTAAAGCATATCCCCTCTACCAAGCAGCCGTTCGGCGCCTCCTTGATCAAGAATTGTTTTTGAGTCCGCAAAAGATGTTACAGAAAACGCTATTCTTGACGGTAAGTTAGCCTTAATAGTACCCGTAATTACATCAACAGAGGGGCGCTGTGTCGCTAAAACAAGATGAATCCCTGCCGCTCGGGACTTTTGCGCTATAACTCTAATTTTGTCCTCAAAATCTCTTTTCGCCTGCGCCATCAAATCGGCAAGCTCATCTACTACTATCACAACAAAGGGCAACTTTTCTACATCGCCATTTTTTACAATGGATAAATTATTAAAATCGTGAATATCTCTGACCTTATAAGAAACAAACAATTCAAATCTTTTTTCAGCTTCGTCTATCGCCCATTCAAAAGCGTTAAGCGCATGGTCAGGCTCGGTTATAGGGTTTTCGGTCAACATATGAGGCAATCCTCTATAACTTGTAAACTCAACTCTTTTTGGGTCTATAAGAATAAACCTTAAATCCTGGGGAGAAGATTTGAATATTAAGCTGGTAATCAAGGCGTTAAGACAAGACGATTTTCCCGAATTAGTCGCCCCGGCTACCAGCAAATGCGGCATGTTTATTAAATCGGTTACGATATTTTTTCCCGCTATATCTTTGCCCAGAGCAAAACAAAGCGGCGATGAATGGTTGATAAATTCTCTAGATTCAATGATTCCCCTTAACGAAACCACATCTATGGTATTATTAGGTATTTCTATGCCTACAGCCTGCTTACCCGGTATCGGCGTTTCTATACGCACTTTGCCGTTGGAAGCCATAGTATAAGCTATGTCGTCCGCTTTATCGGCAATCTTTTTGACAGAGATTCCTGGCGGCATTTGAAGTTCGTATCTTGTAACGGCAGGTCCTTTGGTAACGCCTATTACTTTTGCCGGTGTCTTAAAATTATCCAAAACTTGCTCTAGGATCGCTATATTCTCGTTTATATCATCATCTATTTCGCCGGTATATGTTGAATTGTTTTGCAAAAGGTCAATTGGCGGTTTGAGATATTTTTTATATAAGGATTTCGGCTTAGCGCTCTTAGGCGGCGTGTGTGGATTATCGGCGTATAAAATATCTTCTACCTTAATTTGCTCTTCATCGGAAATCGCCGTTTTTTTGGTTGTTATAGACTCTACTTCGTTGATTTTTTTGTCAATATCCGAAGATTGTTTTGGAGGATTGATTGTAAGATAAAGCGAATCCTCATAAGGTTGTTCAGAAGACTTCAATGATTGATTTAAGTTTTGTTCGCTCAAAAATCTCAAAGGTTCAACCTTTACTTCCTCGGACTTATTGTCGTCTTGGTCTTTGGGCGGGGTAGGAATTTTTTGCATTGAGGCCTGTGTTTGATCGGTATAAATCTGAGGCTCGTTATAAATTTGGTTTTTTGAGCCTCTCTTTAATATTTCCTTAAACTCTTTAATAACGCTATCTTCAGCCTTAGTGGCTTTGCTTTCTCTAATTTTTTGGCTAACTAATTCGGCGTCAATAATGTTAGGAATTTTGGGCGCGGTTTGCGATTGATTTGGAATATTATCTTTCAATTCTTTGCTCAATCTCGCTTCTAATATTTCTTTACTTCTTTTTTCAGCGTCAATCACATTAGCCGCTACTATTTTTTTGGGCGGCGGCACAAAATCGGCTTTGTCTTTATGAACTATTTTTTCTGGTTTTGGTTCTGTATAAATACTTGTTTTAATAGGGTCTGATTTTATATCAGAAGACTCAAAAAAAGACGCAGAAGACGAAGCGTAATCAGCCCTAAAAGTATTTATAGCGCCTTTAAATGACTGTAGCTTTTTATCTATTCCAAAATCGCCGTATTTCTTTTTGTTTTCTTCCAAAGCCGAATAGTAATCATGGCTTAAGTTGTATATTTTTTGGATGCCTTTTTTGTCGCCTCTTTCAAAAGCGCTTGCTTTTTTGTCGCTCTTTATAATGTTTGAAACAAACAACGTGTTAGTCTTTTTCTCTCCAAGTTGTTTTTTAAATTCTCTTTGACTATTTGCTATAATATTTTTCGTTTTAGTATGACGCTTGATTTTTTCAAAATCAATAAATGTTACTCCAAAGATTACAAATAAAACCGAAAACAAAATGTAGCTTCCAATGAGCTTCAAAACCATATATATGGGATATACGACAACGCCCAAAATTATTCCGCCAAAAGTAATCGAAGAATCATAACATTTAGAGATATAACTAGCAAAAGATACATCCGCGGCCAAAAATCGCGCGGACGAGATAAGATGTAAAATCAAAAGGGCGCAAAAAAACATGCCCGATACAGAAAAAGTTTTTTTCAAAGAAACTTGAACGGTATAGCCTTTAAAAAGAATCAATCCCAAAGAAAACAGAGTCACAAATAAGGCGTAATGAGAATAACCAAACACGCCCATTATAAAATTTTTGACCGCTTTTGCGCCAATTGGCGCCAAAAAAGCGTCAAAAACCGTAAAAATTAAAATGACTACTGACAAAATCATCAGAGCCAATCCGTTAATTTCGCTTCCTTTGTTTGAATATCTGTTTTCTTTTTTCAAAAAAAGACTCCTGGCAAAAACCCTAAGATCAATGAAATTGCTTTTTGATAATTATACCATAATACGATTTAATAGACAATGGATAAAAATCTTAAGCGTTACTAAGTTATCGACAATTTACAAAACATTATTCAATGATTTTAGCGAACACCCGACAAGCTCGCAAAACACATTCGCTATAAAACACAACAATTTTTTGGACGCTGTTGAGTCTATTTTTATGGTTGACAATCTTTCATAATCCGAATTATCTATAAATTTTAGGTTATTGATTAAACTAAGCTGTATCGGTGAACCATCAATATCCTTACATAATGGGCACAGCAACCCCCCTCTTAACGCTGAGAAATACGGTCTTGAAACGCTAGCGCGGCAAGACGAACACTTGGTAAAATTCATTTTATACCCTATTAACGCTAAAGTATCTATAATAAATTTGGCTGTAATCACATTTTCATTAGTCGTTTCGTAAGTAAGTTCTTTTAAAGCTTTAAGGCTTTGCAAAAACAGCTTTTCATTGGGTTGCCCTTCAATCGTGGCGTAATCAATAACCTCTAAAACGACACAACCTGCAAAAAATCTTTCTGTTTGATACGCCAAATCATAAAAAGATTCGGTCAGCGTGCAATTGGTTGTTATATAATTATTTCCGCGTTCAGACAAAATAAACTCGCCAAAACAAAAAGGTTGCGCCGCCATTTTCATCTTTGCTTTGGGTTTTTTGACGCCTCTAAAGATAGCGCTTAATTTTCCTCTTTGCAAAGTAAAAAGGACGACAATTTTGTCGTTATCCTTATAATCTTTGGCGTTTAAAACCAAACCCGTTACTTTTATATTATCTTCCATAATTAAATTATATCAAAAAAAATTTTTTGGGTCATTAGATGTCTCTCATTGTCTGTTATACATAATTTATTGATTTTTGAACATACTACAACTATAAAAAAATAGGAGGTTTACATATGTTTTTTGGAGACGATCTTTCAGGCTTGTCGTGGAAATTATTTTCCGCGACAGGAGAAATAGGATATTATATGTTATATAAACGCCTAAATGAATTAGACGATGAAGTTAATCCTCCTGTTAATAGAGACAAGTTTGATTAGATTAATACAAGATTACAGACCTTAAGAATTTTTTAAGGTCTGTAGTCTTTTTGGCTGGAGTTTCCGACTTGTCTATTTAGATTTTCTTTATTTTTATCTAGATATATTTGATATAGTTCTTCAGCGGTCATGCCCGCATGAAGACACATGCTTACAAAAAAATGCAACACATCCACAAGTTCTTCTTTTAAAGCCTGCCTATCAATCGCCTTAGGATTTTTCCACCATTTAAAATTAACTTCGTCCAGTATCTCGCTTAATTCAGATATAAGCGCCAATATATTTTTTTGAATCCAGACTTCAGAATTATATTTATTGCACAAGTTATGGTTATTTATAATAAAATTATTTAGCTTTTCTTGCATCTCAAAAATGTGATCAAGTTTATCCATAAAAATCTCCTTTTGTATCCTATACTAATAATTATAATAACATAGCAATAAAGAAAAGCCATAGCAACTACTATGGCTTTTTAAAAAATTAATAAATAAAAATCATTAATTAAGAAACTGTAACAAATCTTCAGCCGGTCTATTTGCCACGCATGAAACACAAGCCCGCTCAAAGTCTAAATATTGACGGGCAGCGTTCATCACATCGTCTTTGGTAATAGAATTAATGGCTTTTAGTTTTTGGTCCAAATCAAAAATCTGATCGGATACTAATAGCATTTTTCCATAAACATTCATAATAGATGTGGTGTTTTCTTGTCCTAAGATAATATTGCCTTTAAGCTGTTCTTTGCCACGCTCAAACTCATCGTCGGTTACGCCGTCTTTTAAGAATTTTTTTAATTCGTCAACGACGGTCTGCACGGCTTTTTCTATATTTTGAGGATTAGTGCCGCAATAAATAGAAAAAATTCCGTTATTCTTATAAGAAGACATAAAACTATATACGGAATACGCCAAACCTAACTCTTCCCTAATTTTTTGAAAGAGCCTTGAACTCATAGATCCGCCTAATACATTGGAAGCAATCATCATAGGATGAGAGTCTACTGTGTTAAACATTGGAGAAGGAAATCCTATGGCTATGCTCGCTTGCTCCAGCTGTTTTATTTTGCATCCAGCTTTGGGCACTGATAAGTGCTTGGGCGCGGGCTCAGCTTTTAGACAGTTCTCTTGACTCTCAAATTTTTGATTAAAATACTTATCAACAAGTTCTGTAAGTTTGTCAAAATCAAAATTTCCTGCAATTGATATTACCACATTTTGCGGACAATAATGGTCAGATACAAATTTTAGCAATTTATCTTTGTCAAAACTATTAACATTATCGGCATTGCCAACAATAGGTTGTCCCAAAGGATTGCCTTCAAAAAATAGTTTCGCAAGATTTTCATGACAGACATCCTCAGGCGAATCTTCTACCATAGAAATTTCTTCTAAAATTACCTTTTTTTCTTTTTCTAGCTCTTTCTCGTCAAAAGTCGAGTTAAAAAACATATCGCTCAAAATATCAATGCATTTTTCAAGATGCTCGTCTATTGACTTGGTATAATAACATGTAACTTCTTTGGCTGTAAAAGCGTTAATCTGTCCGCCTATTTTATCTATTGAGTCCGCGATATCAAAAGACGAACGATTGGTCGTTCCTTTAAAAAGCATATGTTCAATAAAGTGCGATATACCATTGACATTGCTTTTTTCATAAGCGCTACCCGCTCCCACCCAAACGCCTACTGAGACAGACCTTAAAAAATCCAGCTTTTTCATTATTAATCTTAACCCGTTTGGATAAGAAATCATCTTATGCATAAAAAAATACCTCTATTTTGAAAAATTTAATAATAGTATATGATAGATTACATATTTTATTGAATCAATATTAGTTTATACCAATAAATGTAAACAGTCAAACAAGCTTTTGTTTTAAATTTTGATGAGCGCAGCTATGTTTTCGCTTACAGGAACAAGACAAAATTCTTTTTCTTTTAAAGTTTTGATTATATCGGGCAATGCCTCTAGCGTGTTTTTGGTAGGATGCATAAGTATCAGATCGCCGTTTGACGCTTTTGTGGTCGCTCTTTTATAAATTAAGGATGTGTTTTTGTCGCGCCAGTCAATAGTGTCTTTTGTCCACATAATAGTTTTGTAACCAAGCTCATCGGCGACTTCCAGTGTAAGCTTATTATATGAGCCCGAAGGCGGCGCAAAAAGCGTGGTTTTTTTGCCGCATATGCTTTCAATTAATTTTTCAGTTACATATATTTCTTCGCGATTTCGTTCGCGAGATAAGTTTTTATGGTCCTTGTGAAAATATCCGTGATTGCCAATTTCATGACCGCGCCGCGCTATATCTTTTAGAACATCTTGATTATTGGCCGCCCAACTCCCGCCTATAAAAAAAGTGCATTTTATATCGTAATTATCAAAAATCAAAAGCATATCGTCAATATATTCTGTCCCCCAATATACATTTATCATAAGGCTAATATTATTCTTTGAGGTGTCGCCATTATAATAAGCCTGCGGCTCGCCGCTTTTGAAGACTTGGGCAATATCGTCTTTTATCGCAATCCCCAAAACAAACAAAACCGCAATCGCTATAATGATATTGCTAAGAACATCTATAAAGTATTTTTCTTTTTTGGTTACGCTTTGATTCATATTAATAAATATATTCATATAACTATAAAAAAAGTAATATTACCATTGAAACCATATGTTCTTAATTATAAAAGCGCAAAAAACACATAAACTAAATAAAAACTTCAAAATAATGGTAATCGATAGACAATCTTTTTGAGATATATTATCATTAAATAGCAAACAAAAATATTAAGGAGATACAAAATGGCATCAACTTCTATTAAAAATGTTTTTGCGAGAGAGATTATTGATTCTCGCGGCAATCCAACCGTAGAAGCGATTGTAACTTTGGAATCAGGCGCGCAAGGCATCGCGGCCGTGCCTTCAGGAGCTTCTACCGGAATATTTGAAGCGGTAGAGTTAAGAGACGGCGACAAAAAAAGATATCTAGGCAAAGGCGTTCTTAAAGCCGTAAATAATGTCAATACAGAAATCTTTGAGGCGCTAAAAGGTCAGGATGCGTTGGATTACGCCGCAAATGATAAGATTATGATTGAGTTGGACGGCACGGAAAACAAAGGTCGTTTGGGCGCTAACGCGATTTTGGCGGTATCGCTTGCCGCTTCAAAGGCAGCCGCAAAAACATTGGGAATTCCTCTATATAAATATCTCGGAGGAGACAGCGCGACTGTTTTGCCTGTTCCTATGTGCAATATAATCAATGGCGGTGCTCACGCTTCTAACAATATTGATATTCAAGAATTTATGATTATGCCCGTAAGCGCTCATTCATTTACCGAGGGTATTAGATGGTGTGCCGAAGTTTTCCATCATCTTGCAAAAGTTTTGACCAGCAAAGGTCTTTCTACCGCTGTTGGCGATGAGGGCGGTTTTGCGCCTGATTTGAAGAGCAGCGACGAAGCTTTGGACACAATTTTGGAGGCGATTGAAAAAGCCGGTTATATACCCAATGACGACATCAAAATCGCTTTGGACGCCGCGTCAAGCGAATGGTACACCGAACAAGGCGATTATTTCTTGCCCAAAAACAAACAAAAAATGACCCGCGATGAATTGGTTGAATATTGGGATAAGCTAACCTCAAAATATCCAATCATTTCATTAGAAGACGGATTGGCTGAGGAAGATTGGGAAGGCTGGCAAAAACTTACCCAAAAGATTGGAAAACGCGTTCAACTGGTAGGCGATGATTTGTTTGTAACCAATACAAAAAGACTGCAAAGAGGCATTGAAAACAATGTAGCCAATTCAATACTTATCAAACCCAACCAAATAGGAAGTTTAAGCGAAACTATCAATGCGGTTAAAATGGCGCAAAACGCCGGTTATACCGCTGTAATGTCTCATAGAAGCGGCGAAACTGAAGACACAACAATCGCGGATTTGGCTGTGGCAACAGGCGCTACCCAAATCAAAACTGGTTCGCTATCTAGAAGCGAACGAATAGCAAAGTTCAATCGCTTATTATACATTGAATACGAACTTGGCAATAACGCTAAATATCCCGCACTTGACGCGTTTTATCAATTAATGAAATAATTTTTAAAACTTTAAAAAAACAAAAAAGACCTTCTAAAAAAGAAGGTCTTTTTAAATCTAATCTTATAAACAATCTTTTATTCTAACGCTACTATATAATAATACAGCGGCTGTCCGCCAAAATGACAGTCAACATCGCATCTTGGGTATTTTTCGCTCAATTCTTCTACTATTTTTCGGGCGTCTTGCTCGTCAACATCGCTACCAAAATATAATGTTATATTAGAAACATTATTATCCATCATTTTCTCTATCAAATCTTTTGTCACAACGCTGACATCTTGACCAGTCGCGACAATATCTTTGCTGTCAATTCCAATGATATCGCCTTGGCTAAGCTGCTTGCCATCAGCGTAACTAGTGCTTCTAACAGCATAAGTAACTTGACCCACTTTAACAGATTGCAAAGCTTCCATCATAGATTCGCGATTTTCTTCAAGATCTGATTCAGGATCGTAACATAAGGCGCAAGCAATGCCTTGCGGAATATTTACAGTAGGGATAATAATCAAATTTCGTTTTGTGATTTCTTTTGCCTGTTCGGCAGCCAAAATTATGTTCTTATTGTTGGGAAAAATAAAGACATTTTCAGCCATAACTTTGTCGGCGGCTTGGGCGATATCGTCGGCGCTGGGATTCATAGTCTGACCGCCCTCTATAATATAATCCACCATTAAGTCCTTGAATATGTTAGATAATCCTTCGCCTACGCAAACGCTTACCATACCAAAAGGTTTTAATTCTTCTTGGGATTGTTTTAGCGCTCTGTTTTGCTCAAGCATATTCTCTATTTTTAATTTATCAAGTTCGCCCAATTTTAAAGCGTATTGCAACGCGGTGCCGGGATTATTGGTATGGATATGGACTTTTACCAAAGATAAGTCGCCTATGACTAAGACGCAATCGCCAATAGCCATAAGTTTTTCTCTAAATCTATCAATATCGGCTTCAGTAGTCTTTTTGAATAGATTTATTATGAAAAATTCTGTGCAATAAGCAAACTCAATATCTTCAAGACTATCAAGATCAGCATGGAATTGTTTATAAGTGTTTAAAGACTGAGAAGAAGAAATTCTGTCATTATACTCTAAAATTTCAGGCGATTCGGTATTGGTTATTACATTATAAAAGCCGGTAAAAATAATCAGCAATCCTCGTCCGCCCGCGTCTATAACGCCCGCTTTTTTTAATACCGGCAACATCTCGGGTGTTTGTAACAAAACTTGTTCTCCATACTCAATAACAGATTTCAAAAAATCTTCCATTTCTATGGCTTTTTTGGTTATGGACAATGCGTGTTCAGCCATTCCTCTTATAACTGTAAGCATTGTGCCTTCTTTGGGTTTTGTTACAGCCTTGTATGCAACATCAGAACCTTCTTTTAGCGCCCTCGCGAAAATTTTAGGCGTTATCTCTTCATTTTCTTGAACAAAAATAGATGACATCCCCTTAAAAATCTGCGATAAAATGACGCCTGAGTTACCGCGAGCCCCCCTAAGCGCGCCTTTTGAAAGCGCGTTTGACAAGTCAATGATATTATTGTTGGGACAATTTTCTACTTCTTTGGACGCTGCCATCATTGTTAATGACATATTCGTTCCTGTGTCGCCGTCGGGTACTGGAAAAACATTTAATGAATCAACATAGCTTTTGTTTTGATCCAATAATTTTGTGCTACTTAAAATTAGCCTCCTAAGCACCGCTCCATTAATATTTTTCGACATGCTCCCCTCCTGTTTCAAATAAACAATATAATAAAAACATTTTTCTAGTATAAATATATGGTCTTAGCATAATCAAAATACTTTAAACTTTGACTCCCACAACATTAACATTTAGCGAGTCAACTACCATTCCTGTAAATTTTTCAACATTGTATTTCACGGATTTTTTTATTGATTCGGCGACAGCCTCAATTGAAACGCCGTATTTTAGTATAACAAACAAGTCAATAAAAATCCGATCGCCATTAGTAATGACTTTGACGCCCTTACTTATAGATTGTCTTTTGAAGAGTTCGGCAATATAATCCGAGAGTCTTTTTGAAACCAAATCAACTATACCATAGCAATCCAAGGCAGTATATCCCGCAACCTGCGCTATGGCTTCTTCGGTAACTGATATTTTGCCGTAAGCATTTGTGGTATGAACAGACATATTACCTCTTTCTTTGGTTACAAAAACTATACTCTTTTAATCCAATTTATTATACTATATCATTAATCTTTTTTCAATAATTTAAACCGCGATACTTAATTATTTAAATAATATGTGATAATTGTAAGCTAAAAATAATGTCATAATCTATCTTAATGCTCAAAAATAAGCGGGTTTGCTTGCAAAAACAAAAAAACAATGCTAATATATATGAGTTGAATTTTGAACGCGGAGGAATTATATAATGTCAAGAGTTTGCGCTGTATGCGGCAAAGGTAAAATGAGCGGCAATAATGTCAGCCATTCTAACCGCAAAACTAGACGGGCTTTTAATCCAAATCTGTTAAAAACAGATGTTGAGATAAACGGCAAAAAAGTGCGAGGTTATATATGCACTCGTTGTCTTCGTACTTCTAGAAAGCAGCTAGAAGCATAAAAATAGCTTATTATTAAAACAAAAAACTCTCGCTCTATTAAAATAAGCGGGAGTTATTTTTATGTCTGGACACATATGGGTTGTCCTTTATAAAAAAGCGCCATGGATTTTTAGCGGCCTCAGGCGCGTAATCAATATTTATCCTTGGCGAAATCGCTATTTGAGATTGGTTAATGTCCTTATACTCAGTAATTGTAATGTTGTTATCAATAATCAAATTTGTCCCGTAATCAGCCTTGGATATCCCCAACGCCTGACACACTTTGCCCGGTCCCGACGTCAAAGCAATAGGTTTTGTCTTAGAAAGGTCAATTTTTCTCAATCTTGCCATTGTGTCTATGTTTTGCAAAGGCTCTACGGCTCTTATCAACACTCCCGCGGGCGTTCCCCTGGGTTCTGTAATCACATTCATACAAAAATACATGCCGTAAATTTGATACACATATAACCTGCCGCCGTCTTCCCACATTATTTTGTTTCGATCGGTCATCCCTCTATATGAATGAGCGGCGGCGTCAATAGTACCTATATACGCTTCGGTTTCCACAATCATTGCTTCCAAAATGACGCCGTTAAGGTTTCTTACAACGCGTTTCCCTAATAATCGCTTGCTAACCGTTAGCGTATCGTTATTATAAAAATCTTGACTAAGTCTTTTGTATTGATCCATAAAAATTAGTTGAGGTGTTTTCTAAAAATTAATCTTAAAATTCCTCTCAAAAATCTAGGCGGCTTGATGCATATAATCTTCATAAAATCCTCCAAAAATAATTCATTATAAGCTATCTAATTAATATATGCATCAAAGACATAATCTGCCACAAAAAGATAATTTACGCGCCCCTTAATCTCATAATCGCGGTTTTTTTGTCGTCCGCGCTAAATACCGTATTGCCCGCGACAATAATATTCGCGCCCGCGTCTATTACGCTTTGAACATTGTCAAAATTGATTCCCCCATCAACTTCCAAATCAATGTCTTTGCCTAAGGCAGTTATCATTGATTTTATTTCTTTTATCTTTTCAATTGAGCTTGCGATAAATTCTTGCCCTCCAAAGCCCGGATGAACGCTCATAACTAGGACCATGTCGCAAAAAGGCAAAACATCTTTTATCGCGCTAACGGAAGTTTCTGGATTTAAAACTATGCCCGCGGAAACTCCAAAGGATTTTATTTGTTGAATTGCCTCAACGGCGTTTTTTACGGCTTCTATATGTATCGTAATTATATCTGCGCCGGCTTTGGCAAAACGCTCTATATACTTTTGGGGCTCTACAATCATAAGATGAGCATCAAGCTTGAGATTTGTTATTTTTTTTATGTCTTCTATCATTTTTATCCCAAATGTAATATTGGGGACAAAAACTCCATCCATTACATCGCAATGTAACAAGTCAGCTCCCGCGCTTTCTAACTCTTTAATATCTCTTGCCATATTGGCGAAATCTGCTGAAAGAAGGGAAGGCGCTATCTTGATTAATTCTTTTGTTTCTTGTCTCAATTTTTTCTCCTTTTTAAGTATAGCTTTGTTCTTTTTTTAAATCGCTATATATATCTATATACCTTAAATAACGCTCTTTGCTGATTTTATCTTCATTTGCCGCCTGTTTTACAGAACATTGCGGCTTGTTAATATGCGCGCAGCTTGAAAACTTACAGTCATTTTTATATTGATTAAATTCAACATAATAATCTTTTAGTTTATTATACTCCAAATTATCCAATTCCAACAAATTAAAACCGGGCGTATCTGCCACATAATAATCATCAAGACTGATTATCTCAGTGTGCCTTGTGGTATTTTTTCCTCTCAAAATCTTTTGACTCAAATCGCCTACAATAGAATAATCGCATCCTAATATAGCGTTAATCAAGCTTGATTTTCCTACGGCTGATTGCCCCGCGAAGCAATTAATCCCGCCCTTTAAAATTTGAATTAACTTATCAATATTATAGCCTGTTTTGGCTGATACTTGAATAAACCTTATATTAGATTGTTTGTATTGGTTTTGGATTTTTTTAGCCAAATCGTCGTTATCTAGATCAACCTTATTAAAGCATAACACAGGCTCTATTTGATTAATTTTTGCGGCGATTATTAACTTGTCAACTAGATGCAAATCAACATAAGGCACGCAAGACACAACTATAATTATTCTATCTATATTAGCAATCGGCGGGCGAATGAGTTTATTTTTTCGCGGCAAAATATTCTCTATTACGCAGTTTTGGTCGTCAATCTCCACGATATCGCCCGCAAGCAACTGCTCTTTTTTAAATTTTTTGCGCGCGTAACATTCTATAAGCGTTCCTTCAACAAACACGGTAAATTTGCCCGCAATACATTTTGTTACCGTTCCTTTTTTTAACATAGTCTTATGCTACCTTAACTCTTTCAAAACAGTGTTTCTTAATTGTCCGCAAGCCCCCTCTATATCGCTTCCCATTGAGCGTCTTATGGTTACCGAAACATTATGTTTTTTTAATTTGTTTGCAAAATCTTTGGCTTGCCCGTAAGCGCAAGGCTTTAAGCCTTTTTCTTTTACATAATTTAGCATAATAAGATTAATATGGCAAGAATAGCCTTTGGTAATTTTAACCAACTCTTCTAAAGATTTATTGTCCATATTCTTATCGGATATCATAGCGTATTCATATATAATTCTTCTACCGGTTTTTTCAAAATAATATTTTGCCGCGTTTACTATATCGCTGACTGTGTATTTATTAGCTATGGGCATTAGGGTTTTTCGAATTTTATCTATTGCCGAATGAAGCGATATTGTCAAGGTAATTTTAAAGCCATCATCGGCAAGCCTAATAATATTATCGCATATGCCGCACGTGGATAGCGAAATATTTCTTTGGCTAATATTAATGCCTTGGTGACAGCTTACAAGATTTAAAAACTTAGTCACATTTTGATAATTATCCAAAGGCTCTCCGCTGCCCATTAGAACGATATTGGTAATTTTTCTATCTGTTATTGTCCCGCCAAGATATCTATTAATCTCGATTACTTGACCCAAAATTTCGCCCGCACTAAGATTTCTAACAAGCCCGCCTATGCCTGACGCGCAAAAAGCGCAACCCATACGACATCCTACTTGCGTACTCACACAAATAGTAAAGCCGTGCTTATATTCCATTACAACGCCTTCAATTACATTGCCGTCATTTAGTTGATATAAAAATTTCTGGGTATTGTCTTTTTGAGAACTCAATGTTTTGATAATTTTCAAAGATGACGCGTCATAATTTTGCGCCAAATACTCCCTAAAATTTTGTGGTATGTCAGTCATATCGGCAAAATCCGCGCCATTATGAAGCCACTTAAAAATCTGCTTTGCTCTAAATTTGGGCTGATCGCCAAATAATTTATTTAATTCTTCAATATTATAATCGGCAAGTAGTGCTTTCATTTGCGCTGGACCTTTGCGATAAAAAATCCATCGGTATCCGAGATATGCGGCATTAATTGAACATAATTGCCTATATTTAAAGAATTGACAGCGATGTTCACAGGCGCGGACTCAAAATCGGGGTTATTTCTTAAAAATTTATTAACTATATCTTGATTTTCTTTTTTTAAGATTGTGCATGTGGAATAAATTAGACGACCGCCTTGTCTTACATATTTTGATGAAGTTGAGATAATTTCGTATTGCAACTTAGTAAGTTCGTTAATAATGTCTAGCGTTTTATGTTCAAATATATCGGATCTAGAATTTAAAACTCCCAACCCGCTGCAAGGAACATCGCACAAAACAACATCAAATCGTCTTTCCCATTGAGGAATGAATTTTGTAGCGTCGTTTAAGATAACTTCTATATTGTTTTCGCCCATTCGCGATTTGTATGAGTTTATAAGTTCTAATCTATGAGGATGTATATCGCAAGAAATCAAAGATATTTTGGCTAATTGACTCAAAAACACGCTTTTGCCGCCCGGAGCTGCGCAGACATCCAACACTTTATCGCCGTCTTGGACATCAGCCGCCATACAAACAGCCATAGAACCCAAACTTTGAACGGTAAATAGCGAATTATCAATATTATTTAGCTTTTTTAAAGTGTTATGACAGACATAATACCCGTATTCAGTCTTTTTATCCCTTTCAAAATCCAAGTATTTTTCAAAATCTTGGGATGTTATCTTTTTTGGGTTATGTCTTATATGAATTAATTGTTTTTTCGGATGAGAAAAGAACAAATCCGCCGTTTGCCGTCCATAATCTTTTTCTAGTTCTTTAATCGCCCAAACAGGCGCGTTATATTCTAAAGACTTTTTTTGATAATCGTCTTGAGGCATTTTAACATCTTTGCATCTTCTCAAAACTGCGTTTATAAACGAAGGACTGCGTTTAAGTTTTTTTGCCAATTTAAGCATATTATTAACAACCGCATATTCGGGCTCATTCATAAAATAAATCTGATAAATGCCAATTTTTAATATAACCGCATCGCTTATATGCGGATATTTTTTGGTAAGTTGCTTAATTATATACTCTAAGAAAAGATTTTTTTCAATGACGCCGTAAACTATGCGCGTTATAACCTTTTTGTCTTTTTCGTTAACAGACTTTAAACCTGAATTAAGCGCTATATTGACATAGGCAGATTTAGCTAAAACTTTATATAATATCTGATAACTTTTAAAAATCATTCAAATCTTTCGCCTACATATCTTTTATGTCCCCTTAAATAATCTGCGACATTCATTGCTTTTTTGCCCGACGCTTGAATAGTCAACAAATCTAATGATTGCTTGCCGCACATTACCGTAATAACCTTATTATCAATATGGGCTATTGTGCCCGGTT
The DNA here is from genome assembly GCA_012840805.1 of Clostridiales bacterium. GTDB lineage: Bacteria > Bacillota > Clostridia > Christensenellales > DUVY01 > DUVY01. Next base: position 26,778 of record DUVY01000082.1, read on the forward strand.
TGACGGGGTATTCTTTGGGATTTATTTTGGCTTTGATAATCTTAAATTTTTGCCCCCATAAAGAACTGTAAGCGCCAGGCCAGTTATAAAGACCGCGGATTAAGCAATCAATTTCCTCGGCGCTTTTGACCCAATCTATCTTGCCCATTTCTTTCTTTAGCATAGGATAATAAGAGGCTTGCTCGTTGTCTTGAGGAGTAAACACGGCTTGACCTTTTTCTATTAAGTCAAGAGCCTCTATCAAAGCCTGAGCTCCCAAAACGCTAAGTTTTTCCCCAAGCGTTACGGCGTTATCTTCAATCTCTATAATAATTTCTTTGGATAATAATATATCGCCCGTATCTAAACCTCGGGCAGTTTGCATAATCGTTACACCAGTTTTGCGCTCGCCTTTTATTATCGTCCATTGAATAGGCGCGGGACCGCGATATTTAGGAAGCAATGATGCGTGAATATTAATTACGCCATAAGGGGCTAGGTTTAAAATTTCTTCGGATAAAATTTGACCATAGGCGGCGGTTACCATAATATCAGGTTTGAGATTGAGAAGAGTCTGGATTTCTTTGTTAATGTTTTCAAATTGATATACCGGTATATTATGCTGCCTTGCACAATCAACCACAGGCGGAGATACAACCTTATATCCCCTGCCTTTTGGTCTATCCGGTTGGGATACTACCGCCAAAACCTTATGCGAAGAATTAATTAATTTTTCCAAAGGCAATACTGCAAATTGCGGAGTGCCCAAATATACAACATTCATAAAAAATGCTCCAATAAAAACTTTTTTATTCTTTGGGTGTTATTGTTTCTAAAGTGCCTTCTATAACCTTATCTATGTATAATATGCCGTCCAAATGGTCAATTTCATGCGATATCGCTTGCGCAAAATAGCCTTCGGCGTTATATTTCACTTTTTTGCCGTGTCTATCATAAGCCACGACAGTCAAAGTTTGAGGGCGCATCACCTTCCCGCGTTTGCCAGGAACGCTAAGACACCCTTCTTCGCATTCTACCATATTGCCTATTTTGGTAATTTTGGGATTGACCAATTCTACCAATCCTTGCCCTACATCTATTACCACAACGCGCTTTAGTATGCTTACCTGAGGCGCGGCAAGTCCCGCGCCCTGATTATGATACATAGTTTTCGCCATATCGTCTATAAGTTCGGATAGACTCTGGTCGAACTCGGTAACTTCTTTTGCCTTTAATCTTAAAATATCATCGCCAATAAGCGCGATTTCTCTCAATGCCATATTGCTATTTAGCTTAAGTCCTGAGGATTGATTTCCGAATAGACTAAAACATCCTTTTTGTCATTATTTTTATTTATTATATTATAAATTTCAGCCAAATTCTTGTCAACACCGTCAGCAGTCAATCGCATTAATATCTGAACGCGATATTTTTTCTTAATGCGTTTTATAGGGGATTTCATCGCCTTTAAATACAAAAAGCGCTCCCTATCGCGCTCCGTCAAAGGTTTTATCTCGTCGTATATGTTTTTCAAAACTTCAATTGCGTTTTCCTCAATTTCCGAACATGCCAAAATTCTTATTATCGTGGAAAACGGCGGATATTTTGTTACGCTTCTGATATTGATTTCCTTTTGATAAAAACCAAGATAATCATAGTTTTGCGCAAATTTATAAACATAATGTCTAGGCGAATAAGTTTGCAATATTACCAACCCTTCTTTTTGATCTCTGCCCGCTCTGCCCGAAACTTGAGTTATTAATTGAAATGTTCTCTCTGTGCTACGAAAATCTGAAAAATACAAGCTAAGATCAGCGTCCAAAATACCTACTAAGGTAACGTCCGAAAAATCATGTCCTTTGGTAACCATTTGCGTGCCTAACAAAATTTGCGCTTTATGCTCGGCGAAATCTTTTAATATTTTCAAATGCGCGTCTTTCGTGCGCGTCGTGTCATTATCCATTCTTAAAACGCTTACATCGGGAAAAAGTTTTTCTAACTCTTCTGTTACTCGCTGCGTGCCATATAATCCTTGTCTTATATGCTCGCTTCCGCATTGAGAACAGACTTTTAACACATGCGACCTTTTGGAGCAGTAATGGCATTTTAAAGCATTTTCTGCCCTATGAAAAACCATCGAAACATCGCAATCCGAGCACTTTACCACATAACCGCACGAACGGCACATTTGATAAGAAGCGTATCCCCTGCGGTTTAAGAACAAGATGATTTGGTCGCCTTCTCTTAACGCGTCGCTCATACAGTCAATTAGCTCAAGAGAAAAAATACCGTGATTGCCCCGTCTTAACTCTTGAGTCATATCGACTATTTTGATTTTTGGCAAAGGTTTTTGATTGATACGATTGGGCATCTCTATCATATGAACTTTTTTTGATTGCGCCAAATAATAGCTTTCAATTGACGGCGTAGCGCTACCCAAAATCATTACGGCTTTATTGTATCGGCGTCTAAATTCAGCTATCTCGTGCGTAAAATATCTTGGATTGTTTTCGGATATGTAACTAGGATCGTGCTCTTCGTCAATAATAATAATCCCTATATCTTTAAGCGGCGCAAAAATCGCCGACCTCGCGCCTATTACTATAGAAGCCTCGCCTTTCAAAATTCGCCTCCATTCGTCGTATCGCTCGCCCGTAGATAATCCACTGTGCAATATAGCGACATTATCGCCAAACCTGCTTTTAAACAATGAAAAAACTTGGGGAGTAAGCGAGATTTCGGGAACTAATAAAACAGCGGTTTTATTGTTTTGGATGCAATCGTTGATGCAACGAATATAGATTTCGGTCTTGCCGCTACCCGTCACGCCATGCAATAAAAAGATCTGGTCTCGGGCGTTTTTTATAGTATCATAAGCGTTAAGTTGTTCTGAAGTTAAACTAAATATTTCATTTTTGGCCTTGATATCTTTATAAGGCGTTCTTTTAATCTCTTTTGAAACAATCTCAATCAAACCTTTTTGCTCTAGCGCCCTTAACGGCGCCGAAGAAAAGTTATTATTAATATAAGAGCTTTCAACTTCTTCTTCGCAGGATAATAAATATTCCATCAATTCTATTTGGGACTTTGCCCTAGGATTAATAATATCAAAGATATCGCCTTTTGACAATCCGCTTTTAACTTTGACATAGTTTTTGGTCAAAGCTTTTATCCTGCCGCCGCGCATCTGCGCGGGAATAAATAGTCTCAAAGCGTCAACTTTTTTTAAATTATAACGCTCAGTCATAAAGCGCATAAGCGCAAGCATTTCGTTACTGATAACGGGAACTTCATCTAAAGGTCTTATAATTTGTTTAAGTTTTTCAAAATCATAATCGGGAGTTTGTTTTTGACCTATAATAAAGCCTTCTATATACTGTCTGCCAAACGGAACATAAACTCTGCTGCCTATCGGGATATTGTCTGGATTGAGATATTCAAAAACTTTATCAACATTGGAATGATTGATATCTACGATAACCTCGGCTATCATAGAATTAAAACTTCCTTAAAGTTAATATGTTATCAAAAATTATCTCAGCTAACTCTGTCTTTAACATTTTGTCAAGATTTACTATCTTATCTTTAAATATCAAAGAGGCTATATTAGTATCAATATCAAAACCCGCGCCTTCCAATGTAACATTATTTGCCACAGCCATATCCGCGTTTTTTTTGATAAATTTATCTTTGGCGTTAACGGTAGCGTCTTGTGTTTCGGCCGAGAAAATAACCAAAATCTTATCGCCTTTTACCTTGCCTAACTCTTGCGCGATATCTATATTTTTTTCAAGTTCTAAAGTAATCTGCTCGGATTTTATTTTTTGGTTAAATTTATCTTTGATACGATAATCCGACGGCGCGGCGGCCATAATGATAATATCGGCTAATTTATAGTGTTGCATTACAGCATTATACATATCATCGGTTGAAAAAACGCCGATTTTTTTAGCCTCAAAATCCATAGGCGCTTTGATATTGCCGTGTATAAAAATAACCTCAGCACCGCGGCTTACAGCTTCCTTAGCCAAAGCTATGCCCATTTTCCCGCTGGAGTAATTGGTTATACATCTTACCCCGTCAATATCTTCTCTTGTGGCGCCCGCGGTTATCAAAACTGTTTTGTTGACTAAATCTTTTTTGGGATAAATTATTTTTTTGATATGCCGTTCGATAACTTCGGGTTCCGCCATTCTGCCCGAGCCTTGATCGCCACAAGCTAAATGCCCTTCTTCGCCATATAAAATATGATAGCCAAGACTTTGAAGCTTTTTTATGTTTTCTTGCGTTATAGGATTGCGCAGCATTTCGGTATTCATAGTCGGACAAACCAGTTTGGGCGCTGTGGACGCCAAAGTATTAGTAGTCAAAAAATCATCTGCTATGCCATGCGCGATTTTAGCTATTACATTTGCGGTGGCGGGCGCGATTACCAAAATATCAGCCTTTTTAGCCAAAGAGATGTGCTGGACATTAGGCTCAAAATTGGTATCAAACATATCCATAATAACTTTGTTTTTGGACAAAGTTTGTAGGGTTAAAGGGGTTACAAAATGTTGCGCGTGCTTAGTCAAAATAATATGCGTATCAGCGCCCTGTTTTTGCAAACGGCTCGTAAGCGCACATATCTTATACGCGGCAATCCCGCCGCTTATCCCTATAACTATTGTTTTGTTTTTGAGATTATCCATTATCCTTTCGCGATTTGAACTTTTCCTTCATAAACTTCTTGAGCGGCGTAAGATATAGCGTTAATATTGGTTTCTTCCAAAAGCTCGGGTTTTTTATCTAATAATTGACGAGCTCTTTTTGCAATCAAACAACATAAAGCGTATTTGCTGTCAATCATTTCAATCAATTTATCAATGGGGGGTTGTGTCATCATATTATATTTTCTCCTTTTAACAATTTGTCAATTTTATTTTTATTTCTAGAAGTTTTTGCTTTTTCGGCTGAAATTATATCAACAACTTTTTTAGCGGCTTTATCTATGTTATTATTTACAACAAAATAGTCATAAAAGCTAGCTTCTTCAAGCTCTTGTTTTGTTTGCGACAGCCGCAAAGCCTTGACTTCTTCGGTTTCAGTGCCTCTTTGGTTAAGTCTATTGGAAAGCTCATCTATTGATGGCGGCGATATAAAAATTCTTACGCAATCGTTATACGTCTGTTTTATTAATCTAGCGCCCTGTATATCAAGCTCAAATATCATATCATCGCCTTTTTCTAACGCCTCCAAGACAGGCTTTTTAGGCGTGCCATAAAAATTTTGATATACCTGTGCGTATTCCAAAAGCCCATCATCTTTGACAAGAGCGTCAAATTGTTCTTGAGTAATAAAGTGATAATGAACGCCGTCTATTTCATTTGGTCTGCGCGGTCTTGTCGTTACCGATATAGATTTTTTTAAATTTGGCAACAACTCTCTTACTCTTTTGTTGACTGTTCCCTTTCCTACCCCGCTTGGACCCGATAATACTATTAATATGCCCTTGGACATTTTTTACTCCACATTGCGCGTATGTTCTTTTAGTTTTTCTAATTGGCATTTCATTTCAATCAAAAGCTTAGAGACATCAATGTCGTTACACTTACTGCACATTGTGTTAACTTCCCGCAACATTTCTTGCAAAATAAAATCCAACTTTTTTCCTGAACACTCTTCGCTTATTATCTCGAATGAAAACTGATCAATATGCGAATTCATGCGGCTTAATTCCTCATTTATATCAGCTTTATCGGCAAAAAACGCCACTTCGTTAAGCAATCTAGCTTCATCCAAAGAATAATCTTTTAAAATTTCTTGTATGCGGGATTTTATTTTTTCTCTATATTCGTCCACAATAATAGGCGCTCTTTTGGCAACTATATCAAGCAAAGATTGCAAGCTGTTTATGATATTTCGCATATCTTCTTGTATGCTCTTGCCTTCAATTTGACGCATTTTATCGTATTCAAGAAGACAATTATTCAACCCCTCAATAACAACATCATCCCAGATATCAGAGTTATTATTGACTTTTAAAACATCGGGCAATTTTAGCATAACCGAAGTAGTAAAATCGTCAGGCAAATTATATTTTTCTTTTAGTGTTTTTGAGGCGTCTAGATACGCCGATACAGCAGACAAATCAAGCTCTATAGGTTTGGGGATATCGGCGTTAAGCGAAAATAAAAAATAAACATCAACACTGCCCCTTTTAATAAAGCTTTGGATACATTTTCTTATCTGGTCCTCGTTTAATGCCATACTTTTAGGTATATGGGTATTTATATCCAAAAATCTGTTGTTAACAGATTTGATCTCAATTGTCAATTCTCCATAATCGTTTTTTATGCTGTATTTTCCATATCCGGTCATGCTTTTCATTTGTTTCCGCCTATTTTGCTACAAGTTTTTATACCAAGAATTTCAATTTTCATTATATCATAAGAGTTTGGATGTATCAATCGTTAAGCATTGACACAAAATCCATCTCGCTTATTATTTTTATGCCCAAACGCTGCGCTTTTTGTAACTTGCTGCCCGCGTCCGCGCCCACGACCAAATAATCGGTATCCTTAGTAACAGTATCCGAAACAATTCCGCCGCGCTCTTCTATGAGTTTATGGGCTTGCGCTCTTTTATAATTTTGCAAAGCGCCCGTTATAACAAACTTTTTGCCAGAAATCGCGCCGCTTGTCTTTATAGAATGGTCAAATTTTGGCTTTATAACTTTTTCAAGTTTAAGCGCGTAGCTCTTATGTTTTTCAAAAAACTCAATAATGCCCCTAGCGATCACATCGCCTATTGAGTTAATTGAGCTAAGCCGCTCATAATCAGCGTCCATCAAAGCCTCCAAAGATTGAAATTCTTGCGCCAAATCCTTGGAGGTTTTTTTGCCTACATTGGGGATACCCAAAGAATTAATAAAAGCGGCAAAGTCTTTGCCTTTGCTGTTTTTTATTGACCTAATTAAATTATCCGCTTTCTTGTCTTTAAAACCTTCAAGCGTCAATAACTGTTCTTTGGTCAAGTAATATAAATCTATAGGCGAAGTCACGCCTAGTTTTTCATATAATTGCGCTATGGTTTTTTCACTCAGCCCTTCTATATCCATACACTCTTTAGAAGAAAAGTGCTCTAACCTGCCTTTGATTTGGGCGGAACAAGCAAAATTAACGCAAAAAGTATTGGCGCCTATTGTTTCTAGACTCTCATTACAAGAAGGACAAGTTTGTGGCAAATCAATCGTTTTGTCATTGTTGTGCGCTTGGGCAAGCCCGGTTATTTCGGGAATGACATCGTTGCTTCTTCTTATAAAAACTCTTGAGCCTATTTTGACGCTTTTTCTTTCTATATCGCCCGCGTTATTCAAGGTCGCCCTGGAAACAGTCGCGCCCGCTAATTCCACAGGCTCCAGTAGCGCCAATGGCGTCAACTTTCCCGTTCTTCCGACCTGCCAAATAACATCTTTTATAATTGTGGTCGTTTCTTCGGCTTTAAATTTATACGCGACCGCCCATCTAGGAAACTTATCAGTATATCCTAATTTTTCTCTAAGACTGATTTCGTTTACCTTAATGACAATTCCGTCTATAACATAATCAAGTTTTGAGCGGTCAATCTTTTCGACCGCTTCCATTAATTCATCTAAACTGCGGCATACATAAAATTCCGAAGTTCTAAAGCGGTTTCTTTCCAAAAAGTCCATCATCTCTATTTGAGAATTGATATTGCCGCCCTCAATATAATTGACATTATAAAAATATATATCCAAATTGCGCTTAGCGGTAACCTTTGGATCCAGATTTCTTATCGCTCCCGCCGCGGCGTTTCTTGGATTTTTTAAGACTACGGCAGCTGTTTTGTTATATTCATTAAATACCGAAATGCGCATAATCCCTTCGCCTTGGATTTCGATAAGACCGTCAAAATCTATGCTCAAAGGAAAACTCTTAATTGTTTTGACCTGTTCAGTAACATTTTCGCCAACCTCGCCGTTGCCGCGAGTGGCAGCGCTAACAAAATAACCCTTATCGTAAGTCAGACATAAGGTCAAACCATCAAGCTTATGTTCTACCGTCAAAATCGGCTTGATCCCGTCTAATTGCCTTACAAGTCTATGATACCAATTTTCAAGCTGTCCTTTGGTTTGAACTTTGTCTAATGAATATATCCTTGTTATATGTTTATGCGTTCCAAATTTGGATATCGGCTCTCCGCCAACGCGAAGCGTGGGCGAATCTTGTAAAGTCACGCCTGTTTGGTTTTCTAGCGCGACCAATTCGTCATATAATTGGTCATATTCTTTATCGCTAATTATAGGATCGTCCAAAACATAATAGTGATAAGCGTAAAGGTTAAGCTTATCAACTAATTCTTTCATGCGATTAATCATCAACGACCTCCAAGGGCGCGATTGCCAATATAAGTTTTTTTATGCCGACCTTTTCAAAATCAATCTTAGCGATAGTATTATTCCCTTCTCCGCTAACGCTTAATATAACGCCTTTTCCGTATGCTTTATGAATAACTTTAGCGCCCGAAGTTTTTAGATTGTCGCCAATATCAATTGTTTTTATTTTATCGGGCTGTTTATGAATGATAGGCGTATAACCAGACTTATTGTTATATAAAACGCTTGTTTTTTGAGTTTTTTCTAAAGAATGGCTATTATAACCATAAGACGAATCGCTATGTTGAATTTTGGGCTTTGGCTCATCGTCAAAAACTTCATTTAAAAACCGCGATTGAAAGCGATCTTCTCTTTTGCCGTATAAATATCTCATACGGCAATTGGTGATATACAGCCTTTTTTTCGCGCGGGTCATAGCGACATACATCAGACGCCTTTCTTCTTCTATATCGTTGTCCCCGCTTGTTCTTAAAAGCGGAAAAATACCTTCTTCCAATCCTGTGATAAATACCATATTAAATTCTAGCCCTTTTACCGAATGTATGGTCGCTATAGTGACTTTATTAGATTGTTCTTCATAAGTGTCAATATCTGATTGCAAGCTAATAGAAGTCAAATATTCGTTTAAGTCATCGGTTTGGTTATCCGCGACATAACTCGCGATAGAGCTAAGAAGTTGATTGATATTAAGCCTTTTGTTAAAATTGTCTTCGGTGTCTTGACTGTATAAATCCCACATGCCCGTATGCTCTACGATATATTCGGCGACCTTTTGCAAGCCGTTATGATTATAAAAGTCAATAATATCTCTTAAAATATCGGCAAAAGGTTTTAGTTTATTGATAAGCTCCGCAGACATGTTCTGATTCTCAAGGTCAAGCAAGGCGTCGCGTATTTTGATATTCTGCTCTATACAATAACTTTGAAGTTTTTCTATCGTTTTAGAGCCAATACCCCTTCTGGGAAAATTGATTATTCTCAAAATCGCGTTTTCATCGTCGGGATTGGCGATAACTGTTAAATACGCTAATATATCTTTTATTTCTTTTCTAAAATAAAACTTAATCCCGCCAAAAACCTCATACGGTATATTATAACTTAGAAATTTTTCCTCAAAATTTTGGGTTAACGCGTTTAACCTAACCAAAACAGCGATGTCGCTATAATTATATCCCGCATAATCTACTAAGCTCTTAATGGCGCTTGCGACATATTCGCTTTCTTCGCCCTCGTAAAAAGCCGTATATCTTTCTATTTTTACGCCGTCTTCATTATTTGTCCATAATTTTTTGGAAAGTCTATTGACGTTGCGCGATATAAGGCGGTTAGCCGCTTCTAATATTTTTTTTGTTGAGCGATAATTTTGCTCAAGTTTAAATATCTTAGCGTCAAAATCCTTAATAAAATCTTTTATATTGTCAATATTAGCGCCGCGCCAACCATAAATGCTTTGATCCTCATCTCCAACAATAAAAATATTCTTATGATAAGACGCCAACAACTTAATCAATTGATATTGAATCTTGTTTGTGTCCTGAAATTCGTCCACGCTGATATATTCAAATCTTTTGGCGTAATGCTCCAAAACATCGCTATTAGATTCCAACAAGATTTTGGTCTTAATTAATAAATCGTCAAAATCAAGCGCATTATTGGCTTTCATATGTTTTTCATACGCTTCATATACTTCATAAATCAAATCAAAATTGGGAGCATCGCTATATTGTATCGCAAAATCTTCCAAAGTAAGACCGTTATTTTTTGACTCGGACATAAGATATTGAATTGTTTTTAAATAACGGTCAGGGTCTATATTTCTTTCGGATAGTATATTTTTAATAACTCTTGTTTGGTCGTTGTCATCATAAATTGAAAAATATCTATTATAACCATTTAGCCTGTCAATATTCGCCCTTAAAATACGGGAACAAAGCGCGTGAAAAGTCATAACCCACATATGACTTATATCAGGCGCTAATTGACTGAGCCTGCTTTTCATTTCATTAGCCGCTTTGTTGGTAAAAGTAATTGCCAAAATATTATAAGGATTTGCGCCTTGCTCAATTATATTAAAAATACGGTATGTCAAAAGCCGCGTTTTGCCGCTTCCCGCTCCCGCCGTAACCAAAACCGCCCCTTTCGTGCATTGCGCGGCCTGTCTTTGTTCTTGATTTAAAATTGACCAATCCACCGTTATTATTTGCCTTTAAGTCGCTCTATTACTCTTTTGTAGCCATTTTCCCCATAATTTAAACTTTTGTGCACGCGACTAATAGTGGCAGCGCTGGCGCCGGTTTTTTTTGTTATTTCGGTATAGATTTTACCTTTGTCTAACATAAGCGCGATCTCAAACCTTTGAATCATAGCTCGTAATTCAGCCACGGTGCATAAATCTTCAAAAAAATCATAGCATTCGTCAATAGATTGCAACGACAAAATCGCATCAAATAATTGATCGGCTTGAGGAGATTTAAATTTTGATGACATTTGTTTTTACCTCTTATGTATGTATTTTAACAAAAAACAAAATAACAGTCTAGCAGAAGAATACAACAATTAGTTTATAAAAAAATACGAAAATTAAATATGATTTAATTAACAGGCGCAAAAAAACAACCTTCAATATGAAGGTCTGAAGATATTTTTATCTTTCTTCAAGCTTATTTATTAACAATTTCATCTTAAAGACTGTATCGTCGCTGATTATATGTTCTATCTTACAAGCCTCGACTTCGGCGGTCACTTCATCCACGCCCAAAACCTTTATCAAAAACGATTTTATGTTAGTATGCTTAGTTAAAATATATTCTGCGCGCCTTTCTCCCGCTTGAGTCAATTCAACAAGCCCGTATCTTTCTTGATTGACAAACCCTTTATCCTTTAATAAGCTAATAGCGTTATTGACGCTTGGCTTGGCTATGCCTAATTCAATAGCTATATCTGTAACTCTAACGCTTGAATTAAGTCTCCTAAGGTTATAAATCGCTTCCAAATAATCTTCTAAAGAAGGTGAAATTTTTTTACCCGAATTACTCATAATATTATAATATTACAAAAAGCTATCCAAAGTCAATACAAGCCCCAAAACGCGCTATTTGTCTCTTTCTTTTTGAATTCTATATACCATATTTCTAATAAATTTTCTAGGAAGTAATTTAACGCCTATTGTCGCGATCTTATTATAGAAACCAGGCACGGCTATTACCTTGCCTTTTTCCATTTTCTTGTAACCAAATTCCGCTACCTTTTTAGCATCGGCAATTTGCAAATTTACAAATAAGCCTGACATTCCCAAATTAGCGGATTGGGCAAAATTTGTTTTTGTAGGCCCGGGGCACAAAGCTGTAACGCTAACGCCTGTTCCTTTTAGTTCTCTTGATATTGCTTCAGAAAACGACAAAACATAAGCTTTTGAAGCGTAATAAACCGCCATTAATGGACCGGGCTGAAAGCCGCCAAGCGAGCTTACATTTAAGATTTTGCCGCTTTTTTGTAGGAGCATTTTGGGCAAAAATAAGCGAGTTAATTTGGTTAAGGTATTGATATTGAGTTCTATCATAGCGTCAATCTTGAAAATGTCAGATTTCTCAAACTCGCCAAAATCCCCTAAGCCCGCGTTATTTACCAACACATCTATATTTATATTGGCTCTTTGGATCTCATCAAAAACCTCTTGCGCCGAATTCGGCAATGACAAATCCTTTGTAATATTTATTATTTCTATGTCAAATTGATTTTGCAAATCCTGTTTTAATTTGTTTAATTTGTCTTGACTTCTGGCGATTAAAACCAAATTATATCCATCTCGCGCAAATAAATACGCGAACTCATACCCTATTCCGCCGCTAGCGCCTGTAATTAAAGCAGTTTTTCTCATATAGATAACCTCTAATAATCAAAGAAGCTTGCCTTCTCTCTTTTTTTGTAATTGCCGCCTAATATTAATATCGCTCTCAGTCCCTTTAAATAGCCTTAATATGTTTGATCTATGCGCCCAAATTATCAAAGCCAATATGCTTGCAACAAGGATTATTACAGCCAAATTATCTTTGAAAACGATAGCCAAAACAATCTCGGATATGCCTGTAATAGATAAAAATATAAACGACGCCACAGAACCATATTTGCCAATATAAAGATAAATAAAGGCTATCACAAAAGCTATAATCGTTATTATTGGATTGGCTACCAAAAATATACCAACGCTACTTGCGACGCCTTTGCCGCCTTTAAAACGCTTTAAAATAGGATACATATGACCTATTATGACGCTAATCCCGCCAATATAGAATCCTGTTTTTGAGCCGTTAGGAAAATAATAACCTAACCAAAACGGAGCGTTTCGCATAACTCCGCCCAATAACTCATTATCGTGCAACAAAAAATAACCTAATAAGGCAGGCAGCGCGCCTTTTAACGCGTCCAAAATTAAAGTTAAAGCGGCAATTTTTACGCCAAAATTTCTTAACATATTCATAGTGCCTGGATTGCCGCTACCCAAAGTTTTTATATCTACGCCTTTTATTTTTGAAATTATAGTAGCAAAATGAACACCGCCCAAAAAATACGCAAGAATAAACAACAACGCTATTTTCAAAAATAATATCAAACCGGCTGACATATTAATCCCCTTTTGCTTTGTTTTTTAGTTGAATTGAAATCGGCGTGCCCGAAAAATCCAAAGCGCTTCTTAAGCAGTTTTCCAAATATCTTTCGTAAGAAAAATGCATTAATTTATAATCATTAACAAACAACACAAATGTAGGCGGCGCTGTTTTTGTTTGTGTTGCGTAATATATCTTTAGCTGTCGGCCCGAACTTGTGGGGGGCGGGGTCGTCGCGACAGCGTTGCTTATAATTTCATTAAGAATGCCTGTGGATACTCTGCGTCGGTTGTTTTCATATACTTCTTTTATCATTTCCGTCAATTTATTTAGCCTTTTGCCTGTTTTGGCGGATAAAAATATTGCCCGATAATAACTCATAAATTTGAGTTTTTCATCAAGCTCTTTTTTGTATTTATCTATCGTATAAGTATCTTTTTCTACAAGGTCCCATTTGTTCATAACGATTATTGACGGCTTACCCTCGTCGTGAACATATCCCGCTATCCTTATGTCTTGCTCGGTAATGGAAGTTTCCGAACTGTCTATCATTATAAGCGCTATATCGGCTCTTTCTATGGCTTTTATGGACTGTATCGCGCTTATCGCTTCTACGGGACAATCAACCGACCTTTTTCTTCTCAATCCCGCCGTATCTATTATGACATAATTTACGCCATTAATTGTCACAGGTGTGTCAATTGAATCTCTTGTAGTGCCTGGAATATCGCTTACAATTACCCTTTCTTCGCCTAAAATACTGTTAATTAATGATGATTTCCCCGTATTTGGCTTTCCAACTACGGCAATTTTAATGTAATCTTTATACTCTTCTTCCGCTTCAATTTTTGGAAAGAAGCTGACTATCTTGTCCAGCAAATCCCCAAGCCCCAAGCCTTGTTCAGCGCTTATGCCAAAAACATCTGCAAAACCCAGACTATAAAAATCATATAATAATTCAGGGTCATACACATCCAACTTATTAACCGCCAAAATAACAGGCTTGCCTATTGTTCGTAACAAATCGGCAATTTCATAGTCTGACGCAGTTAAGCCTTGTTTTACATCGGTAAAAAAGATAATCACATCGGAGGTAGCGATAGCAAGCTCAGCCTGTTTTTTTATATGGCGTTGCATTTTGTCTTCCGATGTGGGCTCTAATCCGCCGGTATCTATAAGATTAAAGTTATTGCCCGCCCAGTCGGCTTCTGACAAAATTCTATCCCTGGTAACGCCCGGGATATCTTGAACGATAGAAATACGGCGACCGCTGATTCTATTAAAAAAAGTTGATTTTCCTGTATTAGATTTGCCTACAATGGCGACTGTGGGTTTCAATTAAATCTCCTTAAGCTAAAATACTCTAGCCATAAAAATAATAACATAACAGCAAAAAAAAGAAAAACGCTTTATTATGTCTTACTCTTTTATTTTAGAAAAATCAAAAACAGCTGTTATATTAACAGCTGTTTTTGAAGGGGGGGGG
>DUVY01000158.1 GCA_012840805.1 Clostridiales bacterium
AGCAAAACATCCAAAGAGCCAAACGGTTAGCTGCGGAACTTTGGAAGCGTGGGTACGCCGTAATTTGTCCTCACGCCAATTCTGCCTTTATGGATGGAGTTTGTGATGACGAGACGTTTTTGGAAGGTGGATTAGAACTTTTACGAAGAAGTGATTTCGTCGTCGTCCTCAATGGATGGGAGAGCAGCGAGGGAACCCGTAAAGAACTCGAACTAGCTAAGAGCCTTGAGATTCCCATTTACTTTGAGAAAGAACTCACGAAAGGATGGGTGCTTAGTGCGAAAGAATGTTCTTAACGCCGGGCATGTTGAACTTGTTGAATATCTGGGCGGCGATAAAGCGGTGGTGCGAAATGCTAGAAGGTGCTGGCGGTCAGAGGACCGGTCTTCGGAAGAGTCAGACAAGAATTTAATTCACCATCTTATCAACAAAGGACACAAAACGCCCTTTGAAGCACTGGTGTTCACTTTTGACGTGAAGTGTCCGATTTTCGTGGCCAGGCAATGGATGCGACATCGCATAGGGAGTTACTCGGAAGAAAGTTTGCGGTATTGCGTGACCGAGGGAGAATACTACAAGCCTGACGATCTACCAGAAGAAATTAACCGCCATTGGGATCGGGTCCACCTCTACACATTCGATATGTATGATTACTTCCTGGAAAACGGATTATCCAAAGAGCAAGCGCGATCCATTTTGCCTCTCGGTACCTACACCAAGTTTTACTGGACGGTAAATGCCAGCAGTCTGATGAATTTCCTTAAATTGAGGATGGACAAAGCTGCCCAAAAAGAAATCAGGGCATATGCGTTCGCTATTTTGGATATGGTTAAAGAAGTGGCACCTATAACGTTCGGCGCGTTCGAAGAGAGTTTGGAATAGCAAGAAGTAGGAAAAATAAGGTATAAGCTGATCAGTAGCCTTGGCGAAACTTCTGCCAAGGCTACAAAACTTCTAAGGAGGAATAGAAATGTTGGGAGTTACTCGTAAAATTGATGAACTGGGACGCGTTGTGATACCAATGGAGTTTCGTAAGAGTATGGGGATTGAGCCCGGAGATCCTGTAGAAGTCTTTGCAGAAAACGGACGAATTATCCTGTCCTTCCCTGCAAGCGAGAAGCGGTGCGTAGGTTGTGGATCCGAAGAATATCTGTATACCTTAGGAAAATTTGTCGTGTGCGAAGATTGTCTGTTGCAAATAGAAAAAATAGGGAGGGAGGAATAAAGCCGTGTATGCATCCCGCGATCAGGACGTCACCCTCGTGGTGACGTCTATGGAACATCCCACAAACCCGCGAGGTGAACTTGCCTTCGGGACCATTGTTTGTTGGGGCAAGCATCGCCATCTGGGGGATTTTCATACCTACGCTAACCCTATTGAGTTCTTGATGCAATTCGTTCATCCCGCAGGAGCCCGCGAAGAGATACTTCATGGTTATTTGTCGAAGGAAAAGAGTGAAGAAGATACCATAAAAGAGCTCTACGAACTGGCGAAATCTAACCCAGAGGTGTGTATTTTACCGTTCTACCTCTATGAGCACAGCGAACAAGCTGTGAGCACGGTTCCGTTTTCTTGCCCTTGGGACTCCAAGCAAGTGGGGTGGATTTATATTACCAAAGCACAACTTGGAAGATTCGAAGCCAATTGGGATGAGGTAGAGAAGCACCTCGAAAAAGAGGTCGAATTATATGATTACTTCGTCCGGGGAGATGTTTATGAATTCGAATTGGCAAGATTACTGGAGTGTCCTTGCTGCAAGCAATCTTCAAAAGAGGTCTTGGCGAGAGGTTGGAACTTTTTTGGAACTGACTTTGCCAATAACGGACTAAAAGAAGAGCTCCCAGAAGAATACCGTCACCTGGTTGATAAACTCGAAAACTAT
>DUVY01000204.1 GCA_012840805.1 Clostridiales bacterium
ACAAAACTTCTAAAAAACTTCGTAACAAAACCTCTCACGAAAAAGAAAGTTTCGAAGAAAGTTCTCCAAAAACTTCCCCCGAAACTTTGACCCCAAAAGTTTCAGGCTCCCCAAAAACTTCTCCGGAAAGTTTGCCGAAGATTCAGGCTGTCCCTAAACCCCAAAGCGAATGGGAACGTTTTGTCCGGGCCAGTATCCGCGAATCCGGTAACCTCAACAGCGCGAAAAGGGTTAGCATGCTCACCGGGATTCCAATCGATCGCTGTCTGGAGTACCGGAAACGCCTGGAGGCCATGACAATTGATGGAGAGCCGATCGTCGAAACGGTCCAGGGCGGGAGCCGGGTGAGGTTTGAGAAGGAAATTGTGTTGGAGAAGGCGAGAGAGGCAATGTAATTATTGACGGATTTTCTTACCAACCTTCATTAATTAGATGAAAGGAGGTAATGCTTGTGGAAAAGAAAACACTGACAATGAACGAAGCTTTGACCGATTTTACGGATCGTTTGAATACAGAAAAACCGCTGTATTCGCTGTTTATATGACATCTATGACTAAAAAGGATTATCAAGAATTTAAGCAACTGGCCAAGATAACTTTATTAATGTTGGCCCCATTGCTGTCTGTCCCCTTTTTGACTGCTTAGTTTCTGCTATTTGCTTAATTTAGCATACCATATCATCATTTGATTTTCAATAAGCTAATTGTTGAAATTCATCAAAATTGTAAGCAATTCGACGAAAACAGGAAAATAAACGAAAACCTTAAAACAAATGACCATTTTTGCCACTTGCTGACTTTCATCTAATTGCTTACAATAAAGGCATAGTTAAGCTTTTAGTTTAAAACGCATTAACCAGACAGGAGGTGGTGTTGTGAACTTCTCCAAGATTGCCAAAAAGGCGCTGAGCCAAAAAGGATGGACTATAACCCGGTTGGCCAAAGAGATGGGCTACTGTGTCCAGCATGTCTCCGATCTTCTGTCTGGCGAGAGGCGCTGGAACGAGACCACTATGAGCCGAGCGTGCGAGGTGCTTGGTATTCAGGTGGTTTTTTCTGTTTCCGGTCAAGAAATAGCTTGAGACCGGACCCGCAACAAATCGGAAAGGGGGTGCATTCCATGAAAAAGCGAGGTGCGCCTATCCGGAGGACCGTCACCCAGCCACCACGGGGAAATCGGAACAACGCTTATGCCCGGGCGCGGATGAAAGCCGGACTGACCCAAGAAGAGGCCAGCCAGAAGCTACATATTGATACAAAGATCGTCTCTTGCATCGAAAACGACAAACACAACCCCACCCCGGACATTGCGATGGCAATGGCAAGATTATACGGCAACGACCGACTTCCGAGGAAAATCTGCCGGGAAGTGTGCGCAATCGGGCGGGCCAGGATGTTACCGTTCGATCTAAACTTAGAAGTGGTTATCCCGTTGATGACGCGGCGATTCAATGAGATTCAGGAGACCTTGGAACGGTTGCCGGATTTGTTAGGCGGGAAAGAATCTGCTTTGGACTTCGACCGGGAAGAGTGGAAATTGCTTTTAGACTGTGCTACCCGGATTCGAAAATTCGCCCGGGACGTGGAGATTCTGGAGACTAGTGTGGACCGGATGATTGAAAAAGCAGAAAAAAAGACCGCTTGCAACGCGGCCAAACACAGTAAAGCAGTTAAAGTACGTCCTTATTATACCGTTTTTTGCAAGCGGTGTAAAGGGTAAAAAGGAGG
>DUVY01000083.1 GCA_012840805.1 Clostridiales bacterium
ATATGGCAATAAGTCCAGAAACCTTATCAACTAATTCCTTGCCTGAACCAAGTTCATCTGGGTTATTAAAGCTAACATCTGGTAGAGAACCCTGAAGACGGTTTTCTTCTAAGAATTTTTGAATAATTTTATCTACTCGCTCACCAACATCGCTTTTGCCCTTTGCAGCAATTAAGTCATCAAATGATGCACCTTCACTTACTGTAAATTCAGCAAATCGCTGTCCTTTGTATCTATCTGATACATATTTAAAGAACAATAATACAAGTACATAATCTTTGTATCTTGATGGCTCTACACCACCCCTTAATTTATTACACGCTTCCCATAATAGGGAGTATAGTTCTGATTTTTTCACTGCCATTACAAACCTCTTTTATTATAGTATTATTCTAACACCACTCTTTTCATTGAAAATAAGAAAACTTAGCCTTTCATAGCATTTTTTTCTTTAGATTAAAATCTGTTATAGTATTAGACTAATCGTCTCTATCAAATTCAATACCATACTTCTTGCACAAGTCATCAAACTTTCTTCTTGCTAAAAAAGTAGGTTCATGATGTCCTTTTTCCCATCGATTAACCGTGTGATAACCAACACCAAGAATCTCGGCAAGTTCTTTTTGTGTGAGTTGAAGTTTTCCTCTTACTTCCTCTACCATTTTGCTGAATACCATGAATACACCTTTAATTAACAAAATATAACATATTATAACATATGTTTAATAACAATACAATAGATTGCTATTAATTTCTTATAATTCATTATCACTCTTACTATATTAAGATTACTAATTGCCTTAGAAGGGAATTGCTTATTGTTTGTTTTTAGACACAAGACTCACGCTACTATCAATTGTAATTATTTTGTAATACAATCTTTATTTTTTAGCTCATTGCATAGCAATAAAAAGGCATAAAAAAAGGCATAAAATATCGTCAAAAGATAGAAAAGATGCAAAAGCTGTGAAAGTTATTTTAAGAAATGCGAGATAAATCACCCGAAAAGTGCAAAAAATGGCTGTTTTTATGAGATCTGAAAGATATTTGAACGGCGGATAGGTTTTGGTAAGGACGAGGTCACGGGTTCGATTCCCGTCATTAGCTCCAAAAAACCTTGAAAAACTGCTCAAAATGGGCAGTTTTTCTCATTTCATCATTAAAATATCTAACAAAAATTCGTACTTATTTGCTTGAAAATTCGTACTTATTTTTATTTTTCATTTTTTGCCAGCTAAAAAATTAATGAGTACAAAAAATAAGTACGAAAAAAGTACGAATTTGGTAACACTCTATCCTAAATGTTGACTGTTTGGTTATAATAAAAAGCCCTAGTTACACAATTTTCTTATGCAACCAGGGCTTTGTTGTCTTAATTATTTGCGAATAGTGAGCCTACTATCTCAGCTGTTTTATGGTCATCTTTCTTGAATATTTTTAGGTAGTTTTGTTTGGTAACTTTATCGTTTGCGTGTCCTGCTCTGTCTGCTATTATCTCGCTAGATATTTTGTTGGATGCGTACTGCACTGATATATTTGTTTTTCTCAGCGAATGGAAGTGCACCTCTTTCAAACCATACTTTTCCTGTATATCTTTCCACCATTTATATATAGTTGATGGATGAGTTGGATTACCTGTATGTTGTAAGAACAAGTATGGTTTATTCTGGTATTTATCTCCTACTACACTTTCCGCTATTTCACTTTAACTTGACAAACTGAAATAGCAGCGCTATAATACGATTATTATTTCAGTTTAGGGGTTTATTGTTATGGCAAATAGAGCAGGAGAATATAAATTAAACTTATCAGGAGTCGCGGAGTATAAATCTTTCTATCCTTCGCCACTGCCTCCTCAGCCGCCACTTGTTTTTGATAGTGATACTGTGGATATATTAATTAAGGCAAATAAAAGCATTGCAATACTTAATAATATGACTAACCTTATTCCTGATATAAATCTTTTTGTATCTATGTATGTGCGA
>DUVY01000137.1 GCA_012840805.1 Clostridiales bacterium
AAAAAGGCAGAGTTGGTGAGACTCCTGACGGAGATATTCAGCGACAAGGTGAGCACAACCGTTATCAATGAGGACAAGCCAATGCGCAGCGCAGAGCACCCGACGATGAAACCGCTCAAACTACTTGAGCGGCTAATCAAAAACAGCAGCCGGCCAGGGGAGCTTGTCCTTGATACATTCGGAGGCAGTGGTAGCACAATGATGACATGCGAACAGCTAAACCGTACCTGCTACATGATGGAGTTGGACCCGATATACTGCGATGTCATAGTACAAAGGTATATTAATCTCAAGGGGCACGACGGAGATGTCTACCTGGAAAGGGACGGCAACAAGATTGCCTTTTCCAAGTTGGGTGAACTTCACTGGGAGAAAAGCGAATAAATCTTGACTTTTGCCCTCTTTCGAGTAATTAATGTTAATAGAAAGGGGGATTGATTATGACTAAGGTAAAAATGACAGCAATGATGGAAGGCCTAATTGCCACTGCGGTAGAAAAAATAAGTGTGCTGGGGTGGGAAGATGCCAAGGAGGATGTGCAAAAGATTGTTGAAATGGTGGATGACTTGGAATCCTTGTGGGACTCTGATGGCGAGTTAACAGGTATTGATTGGGTAGCAAAAATCTTGGCTGCTGTAGAGCATGCCGGCGGGGAGATAGTAGAAATAAATATATAAATATATCTTAAAAACCAGGGCCTAAAATGCCCTTTTCTTTTGCGGTGGTTATAAAATACAGGAGGTGAGGCACAGTGAGGATGTATAGTAACGAGATAGTGTTCCGGGGACATCCTGACAAGGTATGTGACCAGATAAGCGATGCAATCCTTGATGCATATCTCGCTCACGACAAGAGGGCAAGGGTAGCCGCTGAAACAATGGGCGGTAAAGGGAAAATATTCATCTCCGGAGAGATTACATCAAAAGCTGCAGTGGCTGTTGAAAGCGTCGTGCGGCGAGTACTGAATGATGTGGGGTATGATGCGACCCAGTATGAAATAGTCAATAATCTTGGCCAGCAAAGCCCGGATATAGCAATGGGTGTGGATATGGGCGGCGCTGGTGACAATGGGATGATGTTCGGCTACGCATGTGATGATACGCCGCAATTGCTGCCAAAAGCAATGGTTATTCTTCAGGAATTCAGCCAGTTCTATGACTTGCTGAGGCAACAGGACCCCAGGTTCTTACCCGATGGTAAATGCCAGATAACCGGAGCATATGATGATAATTTCCGGCTCCAGCGGATAACAACATTCACGATATGTTATCAGAATAACGAAACAGAAAGAGAAGAAACTGACCGAATCCTGGTCAATAAGGCAAGAGAAATATGCAATAGCTACGGCGTCGAAATTGACGAAATACTACTGAACCCAACGGGACGGTTCCAGATAGGCGGCTTCGAGGCCGACACCGGTCTGACAGGCAGAAAAATAGTGGTGGACAACTATCATTCATTCGCTAATGTTGGCGGCGGCGCTTTTTCCGGCAAGGACCCTACTAAGGTTGACCGGTCAGGCGCATA
>DUVY01000178.1 GCA_012840805.1 Clostridiales bacterium
GCCGCCGATGATATTCCCGGTGCGCTTGTTCCAGACGATAGGTTCCACATAGCCGAACTCCTGCATTGACCGCTTGAGCTTCTCATACTCCGGATCGCCCGGCTGCAAGTCTTTTCTTGGGTTGTATGCTGCAGGATTGATTTGGTCTATAGGTATCTTTTGTATAATCATGACCCACTTAACCTCCTATTTTTAAGCAATATGGGGTATATCCTTCTTTCATATCCACCGCCTCCGATCCCTGGCTTTTTGCGATGTACTAACCCTCCAAAACAAAAAGAGCTGCCCTTTCAGACAACTCTTCGATTATATTATATAACACTGTATCTATTAGTCAAGAGGCCCAAATGGACTTATTGGTCTTTTTTGGTCTTTTTGGCTGGGAATTTTACAAAATTATTTTTTTTATACGTTCGCAAGTGAAATTAATCATGTTCTTTATATGTTCTCTGCTACATTTCCTTTGCTTTGCCATATATCTAATACTCATTCGTTCCCAAAAATACTGTTTAATTAACTCATATTCTCCCCTTGATAATTGGTTTAATGCCTTATCTAACCATTTTTTTGTGTCAAGGAGGTTATTGATTTTTTTAATGCTTTCGTCTATTTCGGCCTGGTATCTATCTATGATTTTTTCCACCTGTTGATATGTCTGATCACTTACACTTCCGTCGTGCGGCACATCATCTATATTTGTTGATTTTAAAGGGTCTCTTGCTTCTACTTGTAAAGATATGTATTTATTTAATTTCTGTTGTTCCTCCCATATATCATCCACGATATATGGATAAGATTTTAACAATTCATCAATGTTATTTTTCACCGCCTCCCACATTTGAACCGCCTCCCACTAAAGGTATCCAAAATATCGTCCCGTATTTGCATATATGCTTTTTCAAATTCTGTGTCCTTCTCGTGATCATTCGGCCACACTTTAGACTCTCGATATATCTTAGCTTGCACAGCTTTTTTGATAGCCGCCTTATTCTCGTCAATCAATGCCCCTAACTCTCGTACAAGTCTTTTCCCCTGCATCCCATATTCTAAGCCTACCAATCTGTTAACCTTTGCGTATGTGTTACGGTAGACTTTTTTGTATTTCAGCAGGCCGCTAAATAATCTCCCTGATGTATCTATCAATAGCCTTGCCATCTGACGCCTTAACTCGTCCTCTACAGCTTTTCCCCATATCGCAGCGTATAGCATTGCAAATCCATTGTCGTCACCCGTGTAACCATCTATCTTACTTATGCGCTTGATGTGCCTCATGGACACTTTACCTCCTTTGTTCATGTGTTCACGCTCCTATCTCTTGTATTTCCACCTCTACCCGCGGATTCTCCCTGTCTAACTCAGGTATATGTGTTATGCTTTTTACGTATCGCCGGGTATCGTTTGGTATGGTACCGGCTTTAACAAGCCCATCCAGAATAAACTTCTGCCCGGCCATGATGTTATCTGGGTCCCTTTTTTCGTTTGGCTCGTACCATGTGATTGTAATATTGACCTGCTCATATTTGGGTAACTTTTTCGC
>DUVY01000084.1 GCA_012840805.1 Clostridiales bacterium
ACAAATCAGCAGAACAAGTGTTCGCTCAAGAATTAGAAAAATTTTCTCTTTACCCCTCGGGGTAAAGGGAACTGTAAAACAAATTTATTATACAAACCGTTGCACTTGTAGTTGCAATTTAAGAAAATTATCTAATCTTATTGGTTTATATTTGTGTTTAATGCTAAAATCTTAATGTATTCGCTGTTATTTTTATCAGGCGAACACTAAAGAAAAATTTTTAAGGAGCGATTAAGATGAAATTTAGCAATATTCAATATAACCGACCCGATATAAAAACGCTTATTGATAGCGTCAACTCTTGCCGCCAAGATTTTGAAAAAGCCAAAGACGCCGATGACCAAGTCAAGATTTATCTTGAAATGACCAAAGCGCTTGAGTCGCCTATGACTATGACCAATTTGGCTTTTATAAGGTATTATCAAAATACGACCGATGAGTTTTATAATAATGAAAAACAATACCTTGACCAAGCTATGCCTAAGCTTCAAAACGCTTTGACGGAATTTTCCAAGAGTATGCTGTCTTCGCCTTTTAAAAACGAGTTAAAAACCAAGCTGCCGCCGATTATTATGCTGAACAAAGAAATTCAAGCAAAAGCGATGAGCCCTAAGATAATCGACCAAAAGATTGCTGAAAACAAGCTCATTAACCAGTATACCAATCTTATGAGTTTGGTAGTCGTGGATTTTGACGGGCAAAAATTGACTCCGTCTGAATTGGGCAAATATATGTCGCATAGTAACCGCGAAATAAGGCGCGCCGCCACAATTGCTTACGGGCTTGAGTTAAACAAAATCAAGGACCAATTGGATAATATCTTTGACCAAATGGTTAAGATAAGACACAATATGGCAATAAAGATGGGCTATAAAGACTATGTGGAATTGGGTTATTGCCAAATGACTAGGAACTGTTACGGACAAGACGATATACAAAAGTTTAGAGAAGCCGTTTTGGAGTATGTAGTTCCCGCTGTGTGTAAGCTAAAACAAAAAGTTAGCAAAGACCTTAGTATTGATAAGATGAAATTATATGACGACGAAGTCTATCTTAAAGGCGGCAAGCCCTGCCCTATAATCTCAAGCGACCAAATTATGCGCCAAGGCAGCCTGATGTATAACGAGCTTAACAACGAAATTGGGGCTTTGTATGACAGGATGATAAATTGCGAGACTTTTGATGTCTTATCAAGGCGCGGCAAATGGGGCGGCGGGTTTTGCGAAGGTTTGGACGAGTTTCGCTTGCCCTTTATTTTGAGCAATTTTAACGGAACATCGGACGATATAGATGTGCTGACACACGAAATGGGACACGCTTTCGCGTTTTGGAAATCGTGGGAATTAGATATTCCCGAAGCCCGAAACGCCACTTTTGAGATATGCGAAGTCCATTCTATGTCTATGGAATTTTTTACGCATAAATTTATGGAAAAGTTTTTTGGAGAAGGCGCGAATGATTATCGTTACGCGCATCTAGCGAGTATGTTGGCATTTTTGCCTTATGGAACAATAGTTGATTATTTTCAACATTTGGTCTATCAAAATCCTTATTTGAGCCCGCGAGAGAGAAATGATATTTGGCTCAAGCTAGAAAGACAATACCGACCTTATATGGACGCTCAAGGCTTGCCCTTTTTTGAAGAAGGCAGGGCTTGGCAGATAAAAGCGCATATTTATGAATCGCCTTTTTATTATATAGATTATTGTTTGGCGCAAACGGTAGCGCTGCAGTTTTACGCTTTAATTCAAAAAGATTATAACTTAGCTTGGCAAACATATTACGACTTTGTGTCCAAAGCGGGCTTGCTGACTTTTGCCCAATTGATAGAACAGTCAAATCTGCGCTCGCCCTTTGAGCAATCTACTTTGGAAAATATAAGCCAAACAGCGCTTGCGGCTTTGGGTATTGACTAAAAAAATGGGTTGTCTTTGAATGGTTTTTGCATTATGATAATAATTAGCGCAAAAATATCTAAAGAGGATAAGATGAGTAATAATCTGATTGAGCGAATAGAAAGCTTGGCTTTGTTTTTTACCCTTAAACAAGACTCTGTGATTAAAAGTCTTATAGACGCTTTGAAAGCGCGTAAAGACAATCAAGATAACATATCGGTTGAGGCGTTGTTTTACCATAAGCTTTTGGAAAGCGGATATGCGGATGATTGGAGCGGGTATGTTTATAATCTTGTAAGATTTAACGATAACATATGGGCAAAAAGTATCGCGAAAAAAATTAGCTTGCCGTCTCAAGTCAAAGAACAAGCCAAAAAAGAACTCAAAATCCTAGAAAATCTGGCTAGGCAGGCTTCGAACACGCTTTTTGAAAACAGCGCTTATATATGGGGCTCAAAAAATCAAAAAAGCTTTGATTATGATACATTAGCGCAAGACATTGAAGAAAAAGGCTTTGGGATATACGCCCGATATGACGCTTTTGTGTTTGAAGAAAGAAACCTTATGCCCATTCCTAATCCGCCGCGAATCAAGCTAGATGCGCTTATAGGTTATCATTCTCAAAAACAAGAAATTATTAATAATACAAAAGCCTTTATTGAGGGCAAGCCCGCCAATAATGTCTTGCTCGCGGGCGACAGGGGCTCGGGCAAGTCTTCTACGGTTTGCGGGATTTTTGATATGTTTAGAGGGCGGATAAAACTTGTGGAATTGCCTTTGGTTAATATTAAAAATATTACTTATCTTATTAACTTGCTACAAGATTTGCCGCACCGCTTTATAATATTTTTAGATGATCTAGTGGTAGATAAAAACAACCCGCAAGCCTATTATTCCTTGAAAGCCGCTTTGGAAGGGAGTTTTCTAAATCCAAAAACTAATACCTTAATATACGCCACATCAAACAGGCGGCATTTGGTTAAACAAAGCTTCAAAGACCGCGAGGACGAAGTGCACAAAAGCGAAGGAATCGAAGACGCTTTGGCTTTGTCCGACCGTTTTGGGCTTACTGTTTTGTTTTATAATCTTAATAAAGACGAATATTTGGATTTTGTGTCGCGGCTAGCCAAAAGGCACAGTATTGAAGTTAACGATAAACTATTAAAAGACGCTGAAGTTTGGGCGACCGTAAAAGCCGCGCGCTCGCCCCGAACGGCCGCGCAGTTTATAAATACGATATTGAGTAATCTTGATTAGCTCCTAAGAAACTTATTAAAAAGCCGTTTAATAAGACGGCTTTTTTAATTAAATTTTTTAGAAAAGTTTTTTATTTAGGCGTTGACTTTATTTAATTATTTTCAATTTTTTTATTATTTTTGTCTATCGTTATTAATATACCCAAAGTCATTGCCAAAAAAATCTTAATTCATAAGCCCTATAATATCCTTAAAAGCCAAATCCTTATGTATCGCCTGATTAATAGCGACTGCCAAAACATAGGCGCATTTTTGGACTATGGCGTCAATGTCTTTAGGGGTTACCACAAGCTCGCCCAAGGCGCTTGTCAAAATGTTTGAGATAAGCTTGGATTCTTGGTCTTGGTCGGGCGCAAGCTCGGGCGTTTTCATAAAACATTGCTCTATTATATCAAGCGACAATGTGGAGGCATAAACAACCAAAGGCACGCCTATTGAAATTACCGGCATTCCCAAAGTTTGCTCGCTCAGCTTAAAACGGTGATTGCCCACTCCCGCGCCCGGAACAATGCCGGTGTTGGTAACCTGAAAAGCCGAACTAAGCCTATGCGTACTTTTTGAAGCAAGAGCGTCAATGGTTATTATTATATCCGGACTGACTTTTTCCGCCACGCCTTTTATTATATCGTAAGTTTCTATGCCCGTTATGCCCAAAACGCCGGGCGACAGCGCGCACATCAAGACGCCGCCTATATTGATATTGTGTTCGGAATGTATATGCCTGTTAATGATTAGCTTATCTACCGTCATTGGCCCCAAAGAATCGGCAGTCATATGCTTGTTGCCCAGCCCCACGGCCAAAACTGTTTTTGGATTGGCGGCGCCTACGCATTCGTCTATGGCTTTGGCTATCATTGAGGCGATTTTGTGCATAAAGTCCAAATCTTTTTGGTAAAAATCATCGGCTTCTATGGTTATATATCGGCCTACGGGCTTGTTAAATTTTTTTGAGCCTTGGTCGTTAAGGATATGCACATCATAGCGCCTGATTTCGTCTTTGATTGATTCTTTGATCTTTATGTTTTGGTCTTCTATATTTTGCAAGACCGCTTCATAAGCCATATCTGTTCGCGCGTTCATAACTATTAGTTTGAGCAAAAAAATATATTATAATCCTTGCCTAAAAACCTTAAGTGTGCTAAAATGTTACAGGTATTTTCAAGAGAAGGAGATTTTATTGTGCCTAATAAAGAATCAGCCAAAAAAAGAGTTAAGATCGCTGAGAAAAAAAATCTAAGAAATAGAATAGTAAAATCAAGAATAAAGACGGCTATCAAAAAATTTAACGCGACCATTATGTCTAATGACGCGGCGGGCGCCGAGGCTTTGTTGCCCGAAACTTTTTCTATAATAGACAGCGCAGTTTCAAAAGGAGTAATCCATAAAAATAACGCCGCCAACAAAAAAGCGGCTTTGGCAAAAACGCTTAACGACCTCAAAACCGGCAAGCTGGTCATACCTACTGTTATAGACCACAAAACGCGCATAGCCGAAAAGAGAGCGGCGGAGGAAAAGGCAAGACAAGAAGCCAAAGAAGCCCGCGAGCAATTGCGCGCGCAAAAAGAAGCCGAAAAAGAAGCTAAGGCTAAAAAGACCAAAAAAGCTGAATCCAAAGAAGAGACCAAAAAAGCCAAAAAGGCCGAAAAGGTTGAAAAGGAAAAAGAGACCGATCAAGCTGAAAAAGAAAAATAAAAAAATAAACGCCTCTTATTAATAAGAGGCGTTTTTGATTTTTTTTAAATTTTATTATATCAAATAATTAATCGCGAAGTTAAACGCCACAAAATTAAGCAATGACGCGCATAACGCTATGGCGGCTGTCACCGTTTCAATATGCCTGTTTCTGACAAGCTGCTTGAAAGAAAAAAACGCGCCAAAGAATAAGAAAATAATCTCAAAGACGATAAAAAAATTATACAGCATATTAACGCCCATTAAGCCTTTGTTAAAAAAAAGAAAAATTTGATAAAACGCCAAGAAAAAGAAAGCTAACACAGCAAAAAAAACGGCAATGGAGTTATAGATATTGTCGCTCATTGTTTTGTATTTTATCATCAAAAGACTCCCAACTTTTCTCTAATTTAATAGTATCCTATAAAATTTAAATTGTCAATAGATTCAAAAAAACTCTCCTTAAAAAAGGAGAGTTTAAAATAAGGATTCCTTAAAAAGCTAATCCACAAACGCGTAATAGATAGCTTCTATGGACTTTTCAAAGTCCTTGTTATCTACGCCTATAATAATATTAAGCTCGCTGCTGCCTTGGTCAATCAAGCGTACATTAATATCGGCGTCATATAGCGCGCCAAACAACCTTGCCGCCGTGCCCTTTCTTTGACTCATTCCGTGCCCTACCGTCGCGATAAGGCTCAAGTCGTCCAAAACTTCTATATGGTCGGGGCTAAGTATAGCTTGCAGGTTAGCCAAAACGCTGTCTAGCTTGCCTTCTATGTTGCGGCTTTCTATCACAAGCCCCAAAGTGTCTATGCCTGTTGGCATATGTTCTATTGAAATTTGGTGTTCTTCCAAAACCGACAGCGCCCTTCTGGCAAATCCGAGTTCGCTGTTCATCATGGATTTTTCTATATGTATGACTGTAAAGTTCTTTTTGCCGGCTATTCCCGTAATGATTCGGCTGTTGCGACGGTATTCTTTGGACGGCACTATCATTGTGCCTGGGTTGTCGGGCTCAAAAGTGTTTCTTATATTAATAGGGATGCCCGCGCGGCTTACCGGGAATATCGCCTCGGGATGCAAGACTCCCGCGCCCATATATGATAGCTCTCTTAGCTCTTTGTAAGTTAGGCTGTGGATGCTTTTGGGATTTTTGACAATCTTAGGGTCGCACATCATAAACCCGTTGACATCCGTCCAATTTTCGTATAACTCGGCTTTTAGCGCCCTTGCCAAAATAGCGCCCGTAATATCCGACCCGCCGCGCGAAAAGGCGCAAATCTCTCCTTTGGGGTTGCTGCCGTAAAAGCCTGGCGCTACCATTCCTTTGGCGGTCAAGCCTTCAAAAGCGCTTTTAGAAAGCGTATTGGTCAGTTCGGAATCAAAAATATTTTGGCTGTCAAACTTGATTATATCCCGCGCGTCCACAAACTCATAGCCCAAATATTTGGACAATACCAAAGCCATCAGATATTCGCCTCTTGACGCAGTATAATCATAGCTTGCGCCCGCGTCAATCTTTCGCGAGATTTCTTCAAACTCATCGCTTAAGTCAATATCTATTCCCAAATTCTCCACGATATCTTGAAAACGCCGCTCAATCTTTGGGAACAACTGCTTGCAAGAGCCGCCTGATTTGACCGTATTGAAACACTGAATCAAGATATCTGTTACTTTATCTTGGTCTTTTAGTTTGCCCGGGGCGCTTACCACAATAACTTTGCGCTTGGGGTTAGACTTAATAATATCAACCGCTTGTTTGACGCTGGCAGCGTCGGACATCGAAGTTCCGCCAAATTTGCATACTAACATTTATTGGTCTCCAAAAAAAATAATCGCGTTTTCTTATATGCCAAAGCAAAAACCTTTTTTGGCTTTTTAATTTATAAAAACCATAATAACATAAAACATATAATAAAAGCTAATATTTTTATATTAGCTTTTTGGTTTTTTTATTAATATTATAATATATTTGATTATTTTATGAATTTTGCCTCTAAATAATAGCGCTTCTCTTCTGCCTCGCCCAAAGAAAAACTCTTTTTGGGCAATACTTTTCTTATTGATAATTCCTCAAAGAATTTGTCTTTTGGGATAGCGGGCAAAATTATTCCTACGCTGTCGTTCGAAGACGACACAATTTCTCTTAGATTGTCTTCGCCATGTATATAATCAATAGAAATACTTTCGTCCTCTAGCTTCAAATCATCCAAGAATTTCTGGACGGATTCTATCGCGTCCAATGGCTCGTCGGGAATTGGTATGGAAATGGATTCCTTTGTGTTAAATATTATCTGGGTCTTGCCCTTTTCTATCGCGAATTCCGCTTTTAGTCTTGCCGCTACCTTTCTTGCGTCCACATTTTTGACCACGCGGTGAATAGGATGAAAAACAAGTCCCTCGTCAAAAATATTGACAATCTCCACAAGCGCGTATCTAGCGGAATGGTCTTGATGACGCTCAAGCGGCAACGCGCGTTTGACATTATTCCAATTGACCTTAGCCGCCGCCAACGAGTGATTGCCGTCTCCCACAGCCAAAACAAAGCCCGTAGAAGACTTGCAAGTTTTTTTGACAGCCTCGGGAGAAGAGATTTTCTCAAAGGCTTTTAGGATTTTTTGAGGATTGCTTATTTTATATCCTTTTATATGCCCCCCGCCCATGTTTAACTCAAAATCATAAATAAGCTCTTTGTCCTGACTTTTATACGCCTCTTCTATTACCAAAAAGTTCGGATCGCTCATCAAAAGCATTATATGGGGCAGCTCCAAAAGCGCCTTTTCTCTAATTTTTACCCTAGGCGGAATGCGCTCTATGATTGTTTGCTCGGAAGCCCTTATCGCCGAACAGTCAGCGATATTAAAACTGTATCGCTCAAGGTCAATGCACACCACAAGCCCCAAACGCCTTTTCGTAAACTTAGTGGAACGCTCCGTCAAAATCATGCCCGAGTCCACGACCTCAAAAATATCATCGTTGACATATTTTTGCATTTCAGCGTTAATTAAGCTTATCCTGTTGGCGATATTTTCGTTAAGATAAACTTCGGGCAATATAAGCTTTAGCGCGCTGGGCGAATCCCCTATGTATTCTTTCAAGTCTTCCCAATACTTAATCTGGGATGTAAAGACATCGCACGCGATAACAGACCATTTGTTATAATCAATATCTTTTTTGGGTATCAAAATTGGTTTTGGGACAATGACATTTTGTGTATTCATTTATTCATCCTCTGTATTAATAATATGCAAAACTTATAAACTAATACTCAACAAAAGCCAAAATAAGAATCCGCAAATAAGCGCGAAAATTTTATACTCTATATTATACACAAAAATAAATTTCAAAACCAAAAGAATTCTATTTTCTTTTTTCTTTTTTTGGTCAGTCATTATTTTCTCCTGCGTTTTTTGGATTCTGTCTGGGGCACGCTTAGTCCGTAAAATTCGGTCAATGTCTGATTAAGCATGCTGGAGTCATAATATCTAGTAAGTTCGCCTTCTTTGGCGACCGATATGACGCCCGTTTCTTCAGAGACAATAATCGCCAATACATCGTAATTTTCGGTAATGCCTATCGCCGCTCTATGCCTTGTGCCTAGTTCTTTGGGCAAATTAGTGTCTTGAGAAAGCGGTAAAAAACATCCCGCGGCGACCAAAGTATTGCCTTTGATTATAACCGCTCCGTCGTGTAGAGGCGATTTTATATTGAATATGCTGTCCAAAAGCGCCGCGCTTATTGCCGAATTGAGTTTTACGCCGCTCTCAATAATATGAGAAGGCACCGCGTTGGCTACTAACACTATCAAAGCGCCCGTATTGCTCTTAGACAGAGATTGAGTGGA
>DUVY01000010.1 GCA_012840805.1 Clostridiales bacterium
AATTGAGAACGATAATATAAAACGATAATATAAAAGTATTAATTCTATAAAAAAAATCATAAAGTTATGTTATAATTTTGATAACATAGTTTTTTGAATAATCTTTCATTTGGATAATGTTAATTTATTTGGCAAATAATAACAGTTAGTGTATAATGATAATGAATTCACAATCGGAGATGTATAAATGATTGACCCAAGATTAACAAAGCTTGCTCAAAATTTGGT
Organism: Clostridiales bacterium; assembly: GCA_012840805.1. Taxonomy (GTDB): domain Bacteria; phylum Bacillota; class Clostridia; order Christensenellales; family DUVY01; genus DUVY01. The sequence continues at coordinate 229 of DUVY01000010.1, forward strand.
AAATTATTCTTGCAGTCTAAAAAAAGGCGAAAAGATTTACATAGAAGCTTATGACATAGATTATATGCTTGTTAATGAGATAATAAAAGAAGTTTACAAAGTCGGGGGATTGCCTTTTGTAAGCTTGTATGATACAAGAGTTCAACGCCAGCTTCTTTTGCAAACAACTCAAGAACATTCTACTCTCAGAGCAAAATACGCAAAATATCTTATGTCCGATATGGACGCCTATATAGGAATAAGAGGCGCTAACAATACCTTTGAATTATCCGATGTTCCCGCCGAAAAAATGGGCGTAGATTCCAAATACTACGCGTTTCCTGTTCATCACGAAATTAGAGTCGCTAAGACCAAATGGGTCATTTTAAGATATCCTAATCCTTCAATGGCTCAAGCATCTTCTATGAGTACGGATGAATTTGAGGATTTGTATTTTAAGGTATGTAATCTAGATTATTCCAAAATGGACAAGGCAATGGATAACCTAAAGGCGTATATCGAAAAAACAGATAAGGTAAGGCTAGTAACTCCGACTACAGATTTGACTTTTTCTATAAAAAATATTCCCGCGATAAAATGCTCGGGTCAAAGAAATATACCCGACGGCGAAGTATATACCGCGCCTATAAAAGACAGCGTTAACGGAGTTATAGAATATAATGCGCCGTCAATGCACCAAGGGCTCAAACACGAAAAGGTAAGGCTTGTTGTTAAAAACGGAAAAATTATTGAAGCTACATCCAACCATACCGAAGCGCTGAACAAAGTATTGGATACAGACGAGGGGTCGAGATATTTTGGCGAATTCTCTTTTGGTCTTAATCCCTATATAACTAAGCCTACAGGCGATATCTTGTTTGACGAAAAGATTTCGGGCTCTATTCATTTTACGCCGGGCGCTTCTTATGACGAGGCTTTTAACGGAAACACATCAGCTGTTCATTGGGATTTGGTTTTGATTATGACGCCCGAATACGGCGGCGGCGAAATTTATATGGACGGCAAACTTATTAGAAAAGACGGACGATTTGTAGTAAAAGAACTAGAATGTCTTAATCCCGAAAACTTATTATGATTTTAAATTTTAATTATATATGGAGGTAAAATTTTATGGCTCAAAATGTTGTAAAAGTCGGTATTAACGGCTTTGGTAGAATAGGCAGACTTGTCTTGCGCGCATCATTAAATAACCCTAATGTAAAAGTTGTCGCTATCAATGACCCTTTCTTGGATTTGGATTATGCGGCTTATATGTTTAAGTATGATACAATTCACGGAAGATTCAAAGGTGATGTTGAAGTCAAAGATGGCAAGCTATTTATTAATGGCAATGAAATCTATTTCTTTGCGGAAAAAGACCCTGTTGATATCAAATGGAGCGAAGCAGGCGCGGAATATATCGCCGAATCCACAGGCGTATTTACTACCACAGAGGCCGCTTCAGCGCATCTAAAGGCAGGCGCAAAAAAAGTTATTATTACCGCTCCTTCAAAAGATGCCCCTATGTTTGTAATGGGCGTAAACAATGACAAATATACCAAAGACCTTACTATTATAAGCAACGCAAGCTGCACTACTAACTGCCTTGCGCCTTTGGCAAAGGTTATCAATGACAAATTTGGAATCGAAGAAGGTCTTATGACTACCGTTCACTCAACCACAGCAACCCAAAAGACAGTTGACGGACCTTCCAAAAAAGACTGGAGAGGCGGCAGGGCTGCTTCGGCAAACATTATCCCTTCTTCCACAGGTGCCGCAAAGGCGGTAGGCAAGGTTATTCCCGAACTCAATGGCAAGCTAACAGGTATGGCGTTTAGAGTGCCTACGCTAAATGTTTCGGTAGTTGACCTTACTTGCACACTAAAGACTCCGACCAATTACGAAGAAATTTGCAAAGCTATCAAAGAAGCTTGCGATACCGACCTAAAAGGCATAATGTCTTATACCGAAGAGCCGGTTGTATCTTCTGACTTTATAGGCGATCCCCATATTTCAATTTTTGACGCAAAAGCGGGAATAATGCTTAGCGATAAATTCGTGAAACTTGTCGCTTGGTATGACAATGAATGGGGTTATTCTTGCAAAGTTGTTGACCTAATCGCGTATGCCGCAACAGTCGACGCTCAATAAACAAAGTCTTATATTACCAAAGGCGCCTTAATAAAGGCGCCTTTTTTATTTACATGAAGTAAAATTATTCTTTTCTTATATTTTTAACCTTATATTTGCTTGTATTAAGAATTGTAAAAAAATGTTTGAAATTGTCATTATTTTTGCTATAATAGTATAAACTAGCATTTTTTAACACGTAATTATACATTTGTATAATTTAAAAAATACAAGGGGGATTTTTTTGTTATAGAAATAAAAAATCTTTTTAAAAATAAAAATCTATATGCGAGAAAAAAAGAAGATAAAGCTGGTAAATGGAAGTTTCAAACTTTAAACGAGCATTTGATTCAGGTTGCAAAGCTAGCCGGTGTTTTTGCAGAAGATATCAATGCGCGGAACATTGCTATGCTTTCCGGATGTTTGCATGATATTGGCAAAGCAACTTTAAAATTCCAAAATTATTTATTACTAAATGAAGGGAAGCGCGGTAGCGTTATTCATTCTCTTCAAGGCTCTATTTTTTCTTATGTCAATAATAATACCAATGATTTGCTTTTAAGGGAAATATTATCGTTAATTATTTCAGCTCATCATAACTACCTTAATGACGGTTGTTCCATAGATGGAACAGAAATATTTTTTGAAAAATTAAAACAAAAAAATGTTGAAGATTTATCATATAACGAAGTTTTAGATAATTTGCCAACAAATGATTATATAGAGAATTTATTTTTCAAAGCCAATAACGAGCTAACAAATATTATTGACATTATATGCAATACCTTTAATGATAAACAATCCGTATATTTTGCTCTTGGTTTATTAGTTAAGTTTATATTTTCTTGTTTAATTGATGCTGATAGACTAGACGCATATAAATTTGAAACAGGCGAAACATATGAAGAGATTCCTGTAGATTGGAAAGAACTAATACAAGTCTTTGAAAAGAATCTTTCAAAGTTGCAAACTGACAGCGTTATTTCAAAAATTCGTCAAGAGATTTCTCAAAAATGTCAACAAGCTTCTCAAAAAGAAACCGGCATTTATCAACTTAGCGTTCCTACTGGCGGCGGAAAAACTTTTTCATCGTTAAGATTTGCTCTTCATCATTGTAAAAAGTATAATAAAAAACGGATAATATATGTAATTCCATATCTTTCTATAATTGAGCAAACTTCAAAAAATATTCGCTCAATTTTAGATTTGACAGAACAAAATGATATTATTTTAGAGCATCATTCTAATATAATTCATTTAAATGACGATGAAAACAATAAACTAAAAAAACTTGCATCGTCTCGTTGGGACAAGCCAATAATTATCACAACAATGGTGCAATTTCTTGAGACTATAATATCATCTAGAGCTAGTAAATTGCGCAAATTTCATAATATGTCTAATGCTGTTATTATCTTTGATGAAATACAATCACTACCAATAAAAACAATACATATATTTAATGAAATTATTTCTTTTTTATCAAAGATTTGCAATTCGACTATTTTATTGTGCACAGCCACTCAGCCGCTTTTAAATAGCGTGCCAAGAAATAATCTCTTGTTAAGCGAAGATTATAATTTAATTGAAAATACCGAAGAAGCATTTATTCAACTTAACCGCACCCAAATTAAGATTTGCGAAGAAAAAGATATTAATGAATTATCGGATTTTGTTTTGCAAAAAGCTAAAAATAGCGGCAATTGTTTGGTTATTTTAAATACCAAAAAATCCGCAAAAGATGTGTTTTTAAAAATTAAGGAACTAAACAATGAAAAAGAACAGGAATTTAAGTTATTTCATTTAAGCACGGCGATGTGTTCTATTCATAGATTTGATATTTTAAATGAAATTATTAAAATGTTACAAAATAATGAAAAGATTATATGTGTTACGACACAACTTATTGAGGCGGGAGTGGATATTTCTTTCAAATGCGTTGTTCGTTCTTTAGCGGGCTTAGATTCTATTGCTCAGGCCGCGGGAAGATGCAACAGAAACGGCGAAAGTCCAAATCCGCAAAATGTATATGTTGTGCCATTAAAGAAAGAAAACTTAAATTATTTACATGATATAAAGGTAGGAAAAGAGATAACAGCGAGAGTAATTAGAGAAAATCCCAAGGCTAATTTACTTAATCAAGAAATAATTGATAGATTTTACAGATATTATTTTTTTAATAGAAAAAACGAAATGGATTATTCCACCTCAGAAGGAAGTTCTATTTTCGGAATGCTATCTTTAAACTTAGTTGGTAGAAATAATTACAAAAATATAAACAAAAAAGACTGCCCTTGTTATATTTCACATGCTTTTCATACTGCTGATAATAATTTTTCTGTAATATCAAAAAATGCAGAGAATGTTATTGTCCAATACAAAGATAGTATAGAATTAATTAAAAAAATATTAAATCAACCAAAAGATAACATTACAAAAGAAATTATATTAACAATAAAAGAACTTAGAAAGTATAGCGTATCATTATTTCCTTGGGAATTAAAGGATTTATACGATCAAGGAGCGATCATTATAATTGACGAAGAATTGGGGATAAAGATGTTAACCAAAGATTATTATTGTCAAGAATTAGGTGTCAAAGTTAATGGACAGATAAAAAAACTAGTTGTATAAATTTTTTTAAAATATTTGGGAGGGAACTGATGAAAGATGATATTTTAAAAACTATTATCAAAAAACGCAATTCCATTGAATTTGAAGTATATGGAAAATACGCTTTATTTTCAGATCCAATTACAAGAGTGGGTGGCGAAAAGTTTTCTTATCAAGCGCCTACCTATCAAGCGCTTAAAGGAATTGTAGAGTCAATTTATTGGAAACCTACAATCATTTGGATAATAGACGCAGTTAGAATAATGAACAAAATTCAAACCGAAGGCAAAGGAATTCGCCCAATAAAACTAAGCGGAGGCAACGATCTTGCGTATTATACTTATCTTAAAGATGTAAAATATCAAGTTTTGGCGCATTTTGAATGGAATGAAAACCGAAAAAATTTAGAGCAAGATAGAAATGAACATAAACATCATAATATTGCAAGAAGAATGGTTGAAAAAGGCGGACGGCGCGATATATTTTTGGGCACGCGCGAATGTCAAGGTTATGTGGAGCCTTGTCAATTTGGCGATGGAGAGGGTTTTTATGACGATTATGGCGAATTAAACTTTGGATTTATGTTTCACGGCATAGACTATCCCGATGAAGTAGGCAATGATAAGCTTGGTGTTAGATTTTGGGAATGCAAGATGAAAGACGGCATAATTGTGTTTCCATCTTTGGATGACGAACAG
>DUVY01000085.1 GCA_012840805.1 Clostridiales bacterium
AGAACATAAATTATGCCGCCGATAAAACTAATTAATATAATAACGCTTAAAACAGATAAGGCAATTTTAAAACTTTTTTTTAACTTCATAAATCTAGTATTAATTTTCTTAGAAAATTTATTATCTTTTAACGATAAAAGAATTAACTTGTCTAATTGGGTTGTTTAAGATATAATTAAAAAAATAATTTGACCAAATTTTGCTAAAAGGAAACATTAGATGTATTATCATATAATCACTTACGGCTGCCAGATGAATGTGCATGAATCTGAAAAGCTGGCGGGCATCTTGGAAAATTTAGGTTATACTCACACATTAGAAAAAGAAAACGCAGATATAGTTCTTTTTAATACTTGTTGCATCAGGGATACCGCTGAAAGAAGGGCATTGAGCAATATCGCCGCGCTAAAAAAAATAAAAATTAATAAACCCGATATGATTATTGGCGTATGCGGCTGTATGCCTCAGCAAGAATCAGCCAAACAATATATAGAAACCAAAATGCCGCATGTGGATATTATTTTGGGAACGCATAACATTCATAACTTGGCGCGGTTGTTAGAAAATTGCCTACAAGAAAAAAAACGCGTAGTTGAAATATTGGGAGAGGGGCGCGAGCTACAGCCGGCTAATACCCCGATTACAAGAACAAGCGGCGTTAACGCGTGGGTGAATATTACCTATGGATGCAATAATTTTTGCACTTATTGCGTTGTACCGTATGTTAGGGGCAGAGAAAGAAGCCGTCCTATGCCTGAAATAATTAACGAGATAAAAAGGCTTATTGCCGAAGGTAGATATTCCGAAATTACGCTACTTGGTCAAAATGTCAATTCTTACGGAAACGACCTCAACGACGGCAGTTCTTTTGGAAAACTGTTGAAGGAAATCGCCCAATTAGACGGCAATTTTAGACTAAAATTTTTGACTTCTCATCCCAAAGATTTTAAAGACGGAGTTATTGATATCATAGCTCAATACGACAAAATTTCGAAATCCATTCACTTGCCCGTTCAAAGCGGTAGCAATGCGATATTAAAGGCAATGAATAGAAAATACACGCGTGAATATTATTTAGACAGGATTGATTATTTGAGAAAAAAAATACCCGATGTAGGTATATCAAGCGATGTTATAGTAGGTTTTCCGGGAGAGACAGACCAAGATTTTAAAGATACTTTGGATTTGGTCAAGCAAGTAAGATATAACAATCTTTATATGTTTATGTATTCGCCGAGAAAAAACACGCCAGCGGCCAATATGCCCAATCAAATTGAGCAATCGGTAAAAAAAGAAAGAATAAAAACTCTAATAGAGCTACAAAGAGAAATAATGCGCGAGATCGCCAAAGATTGCGTAGGCAAAAGATACAAAGCCTTAATTGAAGAATATAAAGACGGCGTTTTGTCGGCGACAACAGACTGTGGCAAATTAATATTTATTGAAAACGATAATCAAAGTCTTGTGGGCAAATTTTGCGAAGTTTTAATAACTCGCGCTAAAAGCGGACGGTTAGTAGGGGAGTTAGTCTAAATGTCATTATCGCCCATGATGAAACAATATATGGCTATTAAAGAGCAACATAAAGATTGCCTTTTATTTTTTAGACTAGGCGATTTTTATGAATTGTTTTTTGACGATGCCGTTTTAGCAAGCCAAGAGCTTGAATTAACTTTGACAGGAAGAGATTGCGGGCTTAAAGAGCGCGCGCCTATGTGCGGCGTGCCTTTTCATTCAGTTGAGTCATATATCGCCAAACTGATAGAAAGAGGCTATAAAGTTGCAATATGCGAACAGACCACTTTGCCCGAAGAGAGCAAGGGAATCGTTGAGCGAGAAGTTGTTAGGGTAATTACGCCGGGAACTGTTATTGACGCCAATATGCTGGATGAGGGGCGAAATAATTACATCGCGTGCGTATATCTTAACAATACGCCCACTGAATTTGAATTGGGATTAAGTTGGGCTGATATCAGCACGGGCGAGTTTAATTATTTGGAAATAAAACAAGACCCATTAAATCAACTTAATGAAGCGCTTATAAGAATAAACCCCTCAGAAATTATATGCAATGAAGAGATGCTTACCCAAAGCTATAGCCTTAACGCCGTCAAATTTAACCAAATACCTCAATTTAATGTGTATTATGATTGGGCTTTTGATTATGACAACGCCTTGAAAAAATTATCCCAAAACAATCAAGCATTAATTGACAAATCAAAAAAATTGGCAGTCAGAGCTTCGGGTGCTTTGATTGAATATCTTATAGACACACAAAAAAGGCAAATCACATACCTAAACGGGTTTAACGATTATAAGGAAAATAAGTTTTTAATTATAGACAACACCGAAAGGCGCAATCTTGAATTATTTGAGACTATCACAGATCGAAAAAAACGAGGTTCTTTGTTGGGCGTTATAGACCACACCAAAACAAGCATGGGCGCGCGAATGCTAAGGCGCTGGCTTGAGCAGCCTTCCGTAAATAGTCAGATTATTAATTTGAGGCTTGACGGCGTTGAAGAATTAATCGACAACCCAATATTAAGGGAAACCTTAACAAAAGCGCTATCAAAAATAAACGACATAGAACGCCTAAGTAGCAAAATAGCTTATGGTAGCGTCAATCCACGAGAATGCATAGCGATTAGCAATTCATTAAAAAATGTTGAAGATGTCTTTAGTAATATCGCGCAAACAAAATCAAGAATTTTGTATGAGTTATATCAAAATTATGACAGCGTAGAAGATATTATATACACGATTAATAACGCGCTTTACGACAACCCGCCCGCTGTATTAAAAGACGGCGGTTTTATAAAAAAAGGATATAATAAGGACTTAGACGAATTAAGAGATGTCGGCGCCCATGGAAAGCAATTAATCGCCGCATTGGAAACCAAAGAAAAAGAAGAAACAGGCATAAAAAATCTTAAAATAGGTTTTAATAAAGTTTTTGGTTTTTATATTGAGATTACAAAATCTCAACTCGATCATGTGCCGTATCGTTATCAACGCAAACAAACTTTGGTAGGCGGAGAGCGGTTTATTACACCCGAACTAAAAGAGTTGGAATCCAAAATTTTAGGAAGCGAAGAAAGAGCAATAAAGCTGGAGCAAAAATTATACAGTCTTTTAATTGACGATTTAAAAGCGTATGTCGGCAAAATCAAAAAGATATCACAAGACATCGCTTTGATTGATTGTTTGGTCTCTTTCGCTTCGGTGTCTTGTCAAAACAATTATGTAAAACCTGTAATTGACGACAAAATCAATTATCTAAAAATCATAGAGGGTAGGCATCCTGTCGTAGAAAAATTTATTAAAGACGACGAATTTGTTCCTAACGATACTTATCTGGATAACAAAGATAATAGGATATTAATTATCACGGGCCCTAATATGGCGGGAAAGAGCACATATATGAGACAAGTCGCCTTAATAGCTATACTCGCGCATATGGGCTGTTTTGTGCCAGCGAAAGAAGCGCATATACCTATTCTGGACAGAATATTTACAAGAATAGGCGCAAGCGACGAGCTCGCTTACGGGCATAGCACTTTTATGGTAGAAATGACCGAGATGTCGCATATTTTAAAAAACGCCACGCCTAAGAGCTTATTGATATTGGACGAAGTTGGCAGAGGCACATCCACTTTTGACGGTCTAAGTATTGCTTGGGCTGTAATGGAATATTTATCGTCCGAACTTAAAGCAATGACGCTATTCGCTACCCATTATCACGAATTGACGGAATTAGAAGGCATTTTTGAAGGCGTGAAAAATTACAGGGTATTGGTCAAAGAAATAAACAAAACGATAATTTTTTTACATAAAATTGCGCGCGGCGGTGCCAATAAAAGCTTTGGTATTGAGGTGGCGTCTTTGGCGGGCTTGCCAAACAGCGTAATTGAAAAAGCAAAAAAAATACTTAAAATATTAGAAGAAAACGACATAAACTACAATGAGCGCGTCAACGCTTTGACGGGCAGACAGCTTTCAATGTTTGACCAAAAGAACTATTCTAGATACGAACAAATCAAAAATATCATAAACGAACTTGATATAAACACAATAACGCCCGTTCAAGCCCTGGAAATTTTATCGGGCTTGAAAGAAAAGGTAAAAAAATTATGAGCAAAATTAATGTTCTAGAGAGCGATATTTATAACTTAATAGCCGCGGGAGAGGTGGTTGAAAGACCTTCTTCGGTAATTAAAGAGCTGGTTGAAAATAGCATTGACGCGGGCGCTGATAATATAACAGTAGAAATAAAAGAAGGCGGTATCAAATATATCAAAGTTTCGGATAACGGCGTCGGGATAGAAAAAGACGACCTAAAAAAAGCGCTTATGTCGCACGCGACCAGCAAAATCTCACAAAAAGACGATTTGTTAGCGATAAGCACTTTAGGATTTAGGGGAGAGGCTTTGGCTAGTATAGCCGCTGTCAGCAAGGTAAAGATTTTGTCCAGAACGGTCGGCAATGAATTGGGCGCGCAGATCATAAGTTATGGCGGCGAGTTTTCTGAGATTTCAGAACAAGGTTCGCCGCTTGGGACTTACATTACCGTTGAGGATTTGTTTTTTAATGTTCCCGCAAGGGCGAAGTTTTTGGGCAAATCAGTTACAGAAGAAAATCATATTACCAATTATATAACTAGATTAATATTGGCCAATCCCAATATCGCGCTTAAATATATTGTTGACGATAAAGTTATTTATCAATTTGCCGGCAAAGGCGTTGAATCAGCTATTTATACAATTTATGGCAAGGAAGCTTTGGATAATTGTTTATTTGTCTCGGAAGATAGACAAAATTTAAATATAAAAGGTTATTTAGGCGCGCCAAATTATACAAAATCTAATCGAACTTATCAAACTATTATTATTAATGGACGTTATGTTAATAATGAAACGGTGTCTTTGGCTATTTATAACGCTTATAAAGACAGTTTAATGAAAAGACAGTATCCTTTTTATGTCTTATATTTGACTATTCCTTATGACAAAATAGACGTAAATGTGCATCCCAACAAATTAGATGTAAGATTTTGGGATAAAGGATATGTTTATAGAACTGTTTTTTCCGCAGTGCAACAAGCTTTAAATAAAGATAGGTTTATAAAAGAAATTAACTTAAAAGATAATAGCGCGGTTCAATCGCAGCAGCCATCTATTGAGCAAATCCAAGATACTAAATCTCAAAATATTGATTTTGAAAATAAAATTAAACAATCTTTTGACAATATACGCGAATCATCTAATATCTTAAAAGATGACGGCGGTAGAATATCCAATATATTGGCAAAACTTGCCGATATGAAAAAGGACCGCCAAAAAATCCAGCAAGAAAATAAAGAGCAATTATCTTTTGAGCAAGCCGATGAAAATTTAAGCATGTTTTCGCCCCAGCCAAAACCTATTATTTTTGGCGTATTGTTTGACACTTATATTTTGATAGAACTTGAAAATAATTTATATATTATTGATCAGCATGCCGCTCATGAGCGTTTGTTGTTTGATCAATTTATGAAAAGTATTGATGAAAATACTAACGATGTTCAAGATTTATTAATACCTTATGTTTTTAATGTCAATCATTTGGAACATAATAAAATAACGCAAACTATAGACGAAATAAACCAATTGGGATTTGATATCGTTGAGTTTGGAAATCTAGCTTTCAAGATTTCTTCCGTTCCCTTTTTGCTGTCTGATATTAATCTAAAAGATTTTATAGCTGAAATATTGAGCGATGAGTTTTATAAAAATATAAGCGCCCAATCTATTTTAAGGGATAAAATCGCGAGCGCTGCGTGCAAAGCGGCAATCAAGTCAGGGGATAATATCAAAGAAGACGAAATAATATCTTTAATAAATCAAATTAACCAAAGTCAAACCCAATTATTATGTCCGCATGGACGACCTATAATAACAAAAATCAGCAAAAAAGAAATTGAAAAATGGTTCAAAAGAATAGTTTGATAGTAATAGGCGGACCTACGGCGGTAGGAAAAAGCGCTTTAGGGTTGGAATTGGCAAAAAAACATGACGGTGAAATCGTGTCCGCCGATTCTATGCAAATTTATCGCGGGATGGATATAGGAACGGCTAAGCCGACACTTGATGAAAGAAAAGCTGTCAAGCACCATATGATAGATATTTTGGATATTAATGACGAGTATTCAGCCGAGCAATATAAAGATGACGCCGATATAGTAATTATCGATATTTTAAAAAGAAATAAGCTGCCTATTGTTTTGGGCGGTACAGGATTTTATATAAAGGCGCTGTTGTTTGAGCACAATTTTGGTTATGCGCCAAAAAATCAAGAAATTAGAGACAAATATAATAACATATTAAATAAATTTGGCAAAGAATATTTGCATGATTTGCTTAAACAAAAGGATTTTGAATCAGCTAAAAAAATTCACCCTAACGACACAAAAAAGGTTATAAGAGCGTTAGAAATTTTTGAGGTCAGCGGTCAAAAAAAATCCACGCTTGCCCAAAAAGAACAAAAAAAAAGATATAATTTTAAGATGTTTATCTTATGTTGCGATAGGGCAAAGTTATACGAACGAATAAATAAAAGAGCCGAAGAAATGATAAAAAACGGCTTGATAGACGAAGTAAAAACTTTAATTAAAAATGGCGCGAATATTAACAGCCAAGCAATGCAGGGTATAGGTTATAAAGAGACCGTGGAATACTTGAAAAACCAAATTACCAAATACGAATTAATAGAGCTTATAAAAATGCGCACAAGAAACTACGCAAAACGCCAAATAACATATTTTAAAGGAATAAAAGAGGCAATATGGATAGATATTCACAATACTTTGCCAGACATAGTACTATAATTTTACGTTAAAAAAAGGATAAAATAATGAATATAGAGCATTTTATCGAACAATCTGAACAAAAATGCATAAAATATTTTAAAGAAATTGATTATATTTCGTTAAAAAATCAGAAAAAAACTCTTGACGCCTTTAGAGAATGCAAAATCGGCTTACAACATTTTAGCGGCTCAACTGGATATGGTTACGGCGATATAGGGCGCGAAAAACTAAATGAGCTATACGCGCGTGTTTTTAAATCACCCAAAGCCTTAGTTTCGCCCCATATCTTGAGCGGCACTCACGCGTTATCTTTATGCCTATATGGAATTTTACGGCCAGGCGATTTGATGCTAAGCATTACGGGCAAGTTATATGATACTTTGGAAGAAATCGTTTTTAAATCTGGTAACGGATCGTTAAAAGATTTTGGGATAAAATATAGCCAAATTGAATTAATTAACGGCGATTTTGACTTTGAGAAAATAAAAGAATTTTTAACCCAAAATGACGCAAAATTAATTTTTATCCAAAGGTCTAGAGGTTATGAATGGGCTAAAGCTAGGTCTATCGCGCAGATAAAAACAGCGTGCCAATTTGTCAAAAAAATTAGCCCAAATTCAGTTATTATGGTTGATAACTGTTATGGCGAATTTGTTGATATTTATGAGCCTTATGAAGCGGGCGCGGATATTTTCGCGGGCTCATTAATAAAAAATCCCGGCGGGGGAATCGCCCCAACAGGCGGATATATATGCGGCAGGGAAGATTTGGTTGATTTAGTCGCGGGCAGGTTTACCGCGCCTAATATAAAAGACGAAATCGGCTCATATTCTGAAGGTTATAGATTATTTTATCAAGGCTTGTTTTTGGCGCCTCATGTCGTTGGGCAAGTTCTTAAAGGGTCTTTATTGATAAGGCAAGTATTTTCTGATTTGGGTTATAAGGTGCTTCCTTTGCCTGAAGAACAAAACAACGATATTATCACCTCAATTGAGTTTGACGACGCCGACAAGTTAATTGAGTTTCATAGGGCAATACAAAGTTGTTCGCCCGTGGATAGTTATGTAACATTATATCCTTGGGACATGCCCGGTTATAATGAGCAAGTTATTATGGCGGCAGGCGCTTTTGTTCAAGGCTCGTCAATAGAATTAAGTAGCGATTCGCCTATAAAAAAGCCATACATCGCCTATATACAAGGCGGCTTGACATACGAACATATCAAAATAGCGCTTATGATGTGTTTGGACAGGTTAAAATTAATATGATTTTATAAGGCAAAAACTAACAGACAAATAAATCCTAGAATAATAGATATAAGCATTAAGATATAAACATGTATCTTTTATTTGTATTTTCTTATAAGTCCCACAACCAAACCCAAAACTTCGGCTTCCTCAACTACAATAGGGTCATATTTGTCATTTTCGGGCTCAAGCCTTATAAACCGACTATCCATATAAAATCTTTTTACCGTGGCTTCGCCGTCAATCAAAACCGCGACTATTTCTCCGTTGTTGGCGATAGATTGTTTTCTTACCACTATTATATCGCCGTCCAAAATTCCCGCGTTAATCATACTATCGCCTTTGACGGTCAGCAAAAACAATTCGCCGCTAGTAAACATATCAAGCGGCAGGGGAAAGACATCATCGACATTTTCAATCGCCGTAATAGGCTCGCCAGCGGTAATCTTACCCAACAAGGGAACATCAATCATTTCTTTTTTTGGAAAATCGGAATACTCGTTTAAAATCTCAATCGCTCTCTTGTGATTATCAACCTTTTTTATGTAGCCATAAGCTTGCAATCTATTTAGCGCGTAATGAGCCGTCGCGGTTGAAGTGATATTCAAAGCTTTGCAAATTTCACGCACAGTAGGAGGATAACCGTATTTGGTAATGTATTTTTTTAGGAACTCTAATACCTTTTCATCTTTTGGATCCAAGGGTCTTCTATACATATTTAATACTCCTTACATGAGTTCATTATTAATAATTATAACACAAAAATAACAATAATGCAAAACATTCGTTTTGTTATTTTTGTTAATCGTCGTCTCTTAAAACAACTTTACGGACAGCGTTTTTTCTTATGTCTGTATCTATCGCAGCATAATGTTTTTTGGTGGTGTTGACGTCGCTATGTCCCAAAATGTCCGCCACAACATAAATATCGCCCGTAGCCCTATATAACTCCGTGCCAAAAGTGCTTCTAAGTTTGTGGGGCGTGATTTTTTTTAACGGGCTAACAATACGCGCGTATTTTGTAACCAAATTTTGAACGGCTCTTACTGATATGCGTTTATTTTGAATTGATAAAAATAACGCGCGCTCTTCTTCTGGAACATCAAAAAGGTTTAAACGCTGATTGAGATATTTTTTTAGAGCGTCGGCAACTTCATCGGAAAAATATAATATTGTGGAGTTGCCGCCCTTTCTAACGACAGTAAAGGCGTTAGAATCAAAATCAACATCTTCTATGTTAAGCCCTACAAGCTCGCTAATTCTTATGCCCGTTCCCAAAAACAAAGACAGTATCGCCATATCTCTATATCTAGTTTTTGAATGAAAATGCTTTTGATGAGCGCTTAATTCATCGCCCGATTCGCTTTGGTCTAAAATTTTGGCGACCTCGTTGGGTTCTAACCTAATAATTTCTTTTTCGCGGATTTTTGGAAAAGCTACTTTAGCCGCGACATTGGCTTGTATTTTGTCTTTATTAAAAAAGTATTTAAACATAGCTCTAACGCTTGCAAGACATCTTGAGCGTGAATGTTCTTTATTAGTGCGTATTCTGCCATGCGCATCCCTATAATAAGATAAATGCGCCAAATATTTTTCCAAATCAGTTTGGTTAATTTTATTTAAATCGTCTAGTATGATATCTTTAATTTCTTTATAAAAAATATTTTGGGATACAAATTCAAAAAAAGTTTTAAGGTCATACGCATAATTTAGACGGGTCAAAACAGAAGTCCTAGGCTCAATTCCAAGAAAAAATTCCGCGCAAAAATCAGGCAATTGGGTTTCTAATTTTTTAAGCTTTTGGATATTTTTGAAGTTTCTTTCAATATAATATTTTTTTCCC
>DUVY01000002.1 GCA_012840805.1 Clostridiales bacterium
TACCTTTGTCAGCGGCAGATCAATAACCACGCGCGGCATTATCAAAGACCTTGTCGTCGCAAGGCTAGAAGACCGCCCAAGATTCGCGCGAGTAAAAGCGCTTGTTAATATACCTATGGAAATTATTTATGTTGACGCCAATAACAAAGAAGGCAGGGCGGACGCAATAATAGGCATTACCGTGGATGTTATTTTGGCTGTGCCTAGCCAATCAATTATCCCGTATGAAGTTGAAGCCGTGGTATCGGCGGTAATCCCCGAAGGAACGACTATTAACGATACCCAAATGAATGTAATAGCGTGCGTTACGATTATTTTGAAAATAACAGTAGAAACCGAGCTATTGGTTCCATCTTACGGATATTGCTGTATTCCCGAATGCGAAGAGTTTGCCGAAAACGCTTGCAACGCGTTCTTTGAATTGCCGCTTTATCCGCAATCCGACTAAAAAATCCGCAAAGGCTTATTATTGAGCTTATCGCAAGAAGTCAAATAATAAGGAATGCCGTCTAACACGACCTTTTTACTGGCGTTGCCGCCTTTGCCGTGAAGATGCCCATATACTACGCAATCCACATTGTATTGGCTTATTAATCGGGTAAAATCAGAATGCTTTTTGGAAGAATAAAAAGGGGGAAAATGCGTCATAAGCAATATTTTATCGCCTTGCGAGCGCGCTTTTTGGGCGGCGTTAAGCGTCAATTTCAGCCTTTCAATTTCCCTTAAATATATTTTTTGGTCTTGTTCCGAGGTTGATTGATTATTCTCGGGCACGGTCCAACCTCTTGTCCCGCAAATCAAAAAATTTTCAAACCTAACGCAATCGTTTTGAACCGCTTGGATGCTTGATGGCAACGCCTTTCTTAGAGCGCTTATGGATTTCCACCAATAATCGTGGTTGCCCCTGATTATCGCTTTTTTTCCAGGAAGCACGTCAATATATTCTAAGTCAGGCAACGCTTCTTGCAATGTCATCGCCCAGCTTATATCCCCGGCTATCAAAACCAAATCATCTTGACTAATTAGGGATTTCCAATTTTTTGTCAATATTTCCAAATAATTATCCCACGCGCCCCCAAAAATATCCATAGGCTTGGGATTGTTAATTGATAGATGCAAATCGCTTATAGCAAAAACTTTCATAAAACCAATTATATCATAACATAGGCGTTTATGCTTTTAAAAATGGGGGAATAAATAGATAGCGAAAGATTTTTTAGAGTTTAAGCAAATAATTTGCATATTAATTCTATTTATGAGTTTGTCTTATTTATAAATATGGCTTATGCATTTTTTATAGCATTTTATCGATATTTGAATAGTCTTGTATAATAATGAAGTGGCTTTTGGTGGTCAGAATGCCCTATAAAATGGCGTTAAGGGGTCAAAAAGTGCAAAAAATGTCCAAATATGTAACAAAATTTTTCAAAAAGGGTTGCAAGTGGTCAATTTTTATGCTAAGATATAGTTAAATTACAAGGGAAATTATATTCATAAGAGAAAGATGTTTAAGGGAATTTATTATCATCAAGCTGATGAAAAAAGCAGGTTGCGAATACCCGCCAAACTCAAAGCCCAGCTAGGCGAAAAGTATTTTATCACGCGAGGCGGTTTGGGAAGTTTGGTAATTGCCCCCGAGAGCTACTTTGAGGAAAACATCTTCTCTAAAATAAAAGACATTGACTATACCGATGTCGAAGCGATGAAACTTATAAGGGCTATTACTTCTTTTATGTTTGATATAGAAGAAGACAATCAAGGCAGATTTGTAGTGCCGACGGTGTTAAGAGATTACGCTAATATTATAAAAAATGTGGTTACCATAGGCGCGGGCAATGTAATAGAAGTTTGGAGCGAAGAAAGGTTTAACCAAAGCATTAACGGCAATTTTGAATATATCCAAGAATTGCCCGAAGGCAGTCAAGATTTTAACGAGATTTTAAAAGCGTTTAATAATTTGCTAAAAAGAAAATCAAGCGCTCAAACGGACCTTTAAATATGGAATATCATACGCCTGTTATGCTAAAGCAGACAATGGATGTCCTAAAGCCCAAAAGCGGCGGCATATATTTGGACGCGACTTTGGGCGGCGGGGGACATTCGCTAGAGATACTAAAGAATTCATCACCTGATGGGCGCGTTATAGGGTTGGACCTGGACCGAGAGGCATTAAAACACTCAGGTGAAAAGTTAAGTCGTTTTGGCAACAGGGTGCTGACCGTGCATGAAAATTTCAAAAACGCGCGCAAAGTTTTGGACTCGTTAGGGATACAATATCTTGACGGCGCGATAATGGATTTGGGCATATCCTCTCATCAGATTGATGAAGCTTGTAGGGGCTTTAGTTATACAAAAGACGCAAAACTAGATATGAGAATGGACCAAACCCAAAGCCTTACGGCATATGAAGTTGTCAACGCCTACTCGCAGAAAAAATTAGAGGAGATACTGTATCTTTACGGCGAGGAATCTTACGCGAAAAAAATTGTCGCTAACATCATAAAGGCAAGAGCAGTCGCCCCTATCGTTACTACTTTTGAATTGGCAGACATAATTTCAAAAAGTGTTCCCCTCAAACACTACAAGCATGGGCACCCTGCCAAAAAGACTTTTCAAGCCATACGAATAGAAGTCAATCAAGAGCTTAAGGGCTTAGAGCAGGCGGTAAAGGATATTATAGACAGGCTAAAAAAAGGCGGGACAATCGCTGTAATTACCTTTCATTCTTTGGAAGACCGAATAATTAAGCGGTTGTTCAAAATCGAATCAACAGATTGTATTTGCGACAAGAGCTTGCCCATTTGTTCTTGCTATCACAGCGCGACCATAAAACTATTGACCAAAAAACCTATTTTGCCGACCGAAGAAGAAATCAAACAAAACCCAAGAGCCGCGTCCGCGAAGCTAAGAGCGGCTTACAAACTATAGAAAGGTTTTTTTAACAAAAAAAGCCTAAGGAGTAACATTATGAGAAGCATTGAATTAAAAGACAACGATTCAAATTTTGCTTCCAGATTTAGACGAGATTTCAATAACGACCAATCAGATAATAATATCTTTGTTCCTGACATTAACAGAGGTTACAGCTATATAAACGCCCGCAGATATGACGGAGATGATTATATGAGCAAAGACTTTTTAAAAGAGGGTGTTACTAGGGCGCGTCCTTTTATTTCAAGAGAGGACACGACTATTGAGCGCGAAAAAAGAATGGCGGCGCATTCAACGTTATATGAAGACCGCTATAATCAAGCGCGCCGTATTGAGCAAGAGCAAGAAAGCGATAAAGAGCGCAGAAGAATATCATTAAGGGACTTAGACGACAGACCTCAAAGAACTCGTTTTGAGCCAGAGGCGTATCCAGACGAGCCAAACGAGCCTACGCAAGACGCCACAGTTCCGATAAGGGAAAGAGAGTTTGCTAAGCCCCGATATAATGACTATTATAGCGAATATGACAGCAGCCCTTATACATATAATAGAAACAGAATAGATAACGACGCTTATCAAAGCACATTTTTTACCCAAAACGCGTCTTTGTATAGACCGTCTACTGATGTTCAGGGTCTTGCGACCACTATCGCTGAGCGTTACAAAAAGCGCTTTGCCGAAAGAGAAAACGACTTAAAACCCAGCGCGAAAACTATGCAATACGCCCAAAAGAAGCCCGATGAAAAAATAAAAGGTTTTAAGCTGATAAAAAAAGACAGAGAAAGGGCGACAACGCAAGAGGCGAGAAAAGGGCTGATAACTTTGTATGTAACTATTGTCGTTGTGATAGCCGTATTGATAGCGACGACCGCTATGATGATTTCAAATTTATCGCAGGACATCAGCGCGTTAGAAAACGAGCTAGCCCAAAAACAAAATTACATAGCCCAGACTAACGCCGAATTATCCAAGTATGACGACGATAATTATATCTATGCCAAGGCAAAAGAGAAGGGTATGCAAGATAATGACGACATTTATACGGTCGAACTGATACCTGTTAAGTATCAACCCGAGCCTTCGGGCGACACCAATTGGTTTGACGCTTTATGTGACTTTTTAAGCGGAGTGTTTGGGAGCGGTTAATTGAAAACCAAATATTACTCGCAAGTAAGCATGCAAAAGAGGTTATTGGCAGCGATTTTGTCGATAACCTTTATTTTTTTCGCGCTAGCGATTAGGTTAATATATATCCAAATTTTCAAAGGGCAAGAACTTCAAAGCAAAGCCATTGACCAATGGACAAGGGACTTGCCGCTTCAAGCCCAACGCGGCAAAATTTTGGACTCAAATGGCGTAGTTTTGGCGACTAATTATACCACATATTCTGTCTATGCCCGCCCAAACGCCGTAAAAGATAAGGCGGCGGTCGCTAGTTTTTTAGCAAATATTTTAGATAAGGACGAACAAACTTTATACGCGGCGTTGCACAAAAAAGTATCCGAAGTCACTATCGCTAGGAAAATAGAAAAAGAAAAAATAGATATAATACGGGCAAGCGGATACAGCGGCATCTATATAAGCGAAGATAATTCCAGATTTTATCCTTACGGGAATATGCTTACCCAAGTCATAGGCTTTACCAATATAGACGGGGTAGGTCAAAGCGGTTTGGAAAATTACTACGATAGATACCTAAAAGGCATAGACGGCATCAATCTTACCCAAACGGACATTCACGGCGTAGAGCTAAAATCCAACGCCGACAAATATATCCCCGCGGTGCCGGGGTGCGATATAGTATTGACTATTGATTATGAGATTCAAAAGCTAGCAGAAAGCGCGGCGTTGGACGCACAAAAAACATATAACAGCAAATCGGCAAGCGTCTTGGTTATGGATGTCAACACGGGCGGGATACTCGCTATGGCGACCTCGCCTTCTTTTGACTTAAACAACCCGCCGCGCGATAATATACCCCTTCTTAACGAATTGACCAAAAATAGATTGATCACCGATGTTTTTGAGCCCGGCTCAACTTTCAAAATTTTTACTCTCTCGGGCGCGCTAGACCGCAACAAAGCATCGTTAAACGATAGGTTTTATGATCCCGGTTATAGAATCGTGGACGGGCAAAGAATAAAATGCTGGAAAAGCGGCGGGCATGGCTCGCAATCGCTTCAAGAGGCGGTAAACAACTCGTGTAACTGCGTCTTTGTGGATTTGGCGTTGAGATTGGGCGTAAAAGACTTTTATGACTATATCCAAAAATTTGGTTTTGGAAAGACCACGGGCGTGGATTTTTTGGCGGAATCTAAAGGCATCGTAATGAACAAAAACAGCGTAAAAACTGTTGATTTGGCGCGCATAGGTTTTGGGCAGGCGGTCGCCGTGACGCCTTTGCAGCTTCTTGCGTCGGGTTGCGCCGTGGTAAACGGCGGCAAACTTATGAAACCGCGTTTTGTAAAAGAAATCCGCTCGCATGACGGTCAAACGGTTTATATCAATAACCCTGTCAAAACCGCTCAGGTTATCTCTAACTCCACCAGCGATTTGATGAGAGGCATTTTGGAAGAGACGGTAATAAGCGGTAGCGGTCGCAACGCGGGCGTAAGCGGATACAGAATTGGCGGCAAAACGGGAACGGCGCAAAAATATGAAAAAGGCGTAATCGCAAGAGGCAAGTATGTTTCAAGTTTTTTGGGTTTCGCGCCTATGGATAATCCCAAATACGCCGTCCTTGTAATAGTGGATGAGCCCGCGGGTTATCTATATTACGGCAGTATTGTAGCCGCGCCATACGCCGCGTATATGTTTAAAGGAATATTCGCTTATCAAGGCATTGAGCCCAAAAAAGATGTCGGCGATCCAGAAGACGAGCAATTGATAGAAATGCCCGCCTTAATCGGACTTTCTTATTCCGAGGCGGCGGCGAAACTCAAGAGTTTGGGGCTTCAATTTGAAGTGGCGGGAACAAGCGGAAAGGTAATCAACCAAACGCCCGCGGTAGGCGTGATGGTCAAAAAACGAACGGTAACATTGATAAGGCTTGAAAACGAAGATTAAAAAACAGCCCCTAAAGAAGCGTTCACTTAGGGATTGAAGAAAAAACTTAAATGAACAGCTTCAAGCGGCGCAAAAAAAGACCAGTCACTTCAAGCATTCATGCCTGATTGTGACTGGTCTTTTTATAAAGATATTATTTTTTGAATTAGCGATTGATATTAA
>DUVY01000086.1 GCA_012840805.1 Clostridiales bacterium
ATTTTCTCTTTACCCCTCGGGGTAAAGGGAACTGTAAAACAAATTTATTATACAAACCGTTGCACTTGTAGTTGCAATTTAAGTATTTTGACCAAACATAATTAGTATTATAATATAATTTAGGATTATTCGTTATGATTTAATCGCGTTAAGAAATAGTTTTAGGTTATAAAATATGGCTTTGATAAGACATCCAAATAAATAATAAGATATTTAAGTTCAAGTAATAATTTTATAACTCCGAATTTCAAGCGCTTTTAATATTAATTAAATAGAAATACGCAAATGTAATATTCAAATAATTTTTAAATACATATTCTCAAACATACAAACGCGCTTATATTGTTCTTATAAAAATCATTTGGCCCGCTGAAGTTTGCGACGCTGCTATAAAATATTTTTGTGTTTTGTTAAAAGCAGTAAAGATGGTTTTCGCGGTTTTTTAACTTTTAAGAATTTTTAACGATTAAATGCGAAAAAGCATTATATTTGGGAAAGAGTACTATTAGAATAATACAACCGCTTTTACATTATCCTCGTAAAAATCATTCTGCCCGCCGAGGTTTGCAGCGCCGTTGTGACGGTAACTTCTTGCTCCGTGCCAATATAATCGCCGCCGTTTTCTATTACTATCATTGTTCCGTCGGGCAAATACCCGATGCCCTGACCGCGTTCCTTGCCCTCTTTGACTATGCGCACCCACATTTTTTCGCCCGGCAAGGCGATAGGCTTGATGGCGTTGGACAAATCGTTGACATTAAGCACAATGATATTATTGGCGGTAGCGAGTTTGTTGAGATTGTAATCCACGGTAATAATCTTAGCTTTATAGAATTGCGCTGTCTTGATTAGTTTGATATCTATATCTTTTTCATTGATGTCGTCCGTTATTTTGACGGATATGCCTTTTTCTTTTTGCAAAGCCGCGGCGATATCCAGCCCGCGCCTGCCGCGGTTTTTTTTCAAAACATCCTCGTCGTCAGCAATTTTGTTAAGTTCGGTCAAAACAAAGTTGGGGATAAGCGCCTCGCCCGAGATAAAGCCCGTTCTTACTATATCCAAAACCCTGCCGTCAATAAGGCTTGAGGCGTCCAAAACCACAATATTAGGCGCCTCGTATAAATCCAAAGAAGACCTTTCGGTAAGATTGGTCGCCGGCAAGACCTGCACCATAAGTTTGGCGCCCAAGCGCATTCCTATCGTGCCCAAGACAAGCATTACTATTACGGTGATAGTGATTGTAAAAGCCTCGTTAATGTTTTCTAAGCCGTTTAACAAAAACCAAAACACAAGCCCAAAGAGCACGCCCACAAGCATTCCCACAATGCCCATGACCACTTCTTTGGCGCTGTATTTGGCAAGCGCGTTTTCCACAAAACCCGATATAGCGAAAAGCCCTTTCATAACCGCGGGCGCTACCAAAAAACCCAAAAACCCAAAAAACAATCCACTTACGACATAGATGCATACTTCAAGCCAATAATCCAGATCAACCAAATATCTGCCGTCAATTTGGATATCCATTATTTCGCGCGAAATCAGCCAGCCGCAAATAAAAGCCAAAGGCACTAAGATAAGCCTGATAACCGCGACAACGCTTTTTGAGGGATTATGTTTGGGTTTTTTTTCTTTGGAATTCATGAGTTAATTATATTATTATTGGTTTGGTTAAGTCAAGTTTATTTTTTAATAGCTGTTTTTTTGATAATTTTGTGATAAAGCAAAAAAATCTTATAGACCATGGGTAAATAACGGCGTATAGATTAATTTGCCGTTTTGACGGGACGATAGCATAAGGCTTATAGCGTCAACAAAGTAACTAAACGGCAAGATATCGCCAAAAATATCGGCTTTTGGGCTCGGTAAAAAGTTTGGTTTTCTAACCAATGTAATATGGGGCGAAAACGAGGTATTAGTAATACAATAATCGTTCTTTAAAGACTCGTATAAAAAATTATAAATTTGATTTAACGGCTCGCAGGGCTTGACTTTAAGATGAATAATATTTTTGCCGAAATTAGAGATATTTTTTAAAGTTATGTCAAAAGGCTTGATTTTTATCCGCTGAATTGCCCTTTTCGCCGCTTGCAGCTGACGGTCGTTGCTTTCGCCCAAAAACAATAAGGTCAAATGATAATTTTGTTCTTTGGTATAGTTGCCGCTTATGCCCAAACTTTTTAAGCGCTCGGCAAGCTGGGATATCTTGGATTTGGCGTCTTGGTCAAAGTTGACGGCTATAAACAATCTCATTTATAAAAACATCTCCATTTTTTCCCCGAACTCATACAGCATTTCTTGAAGCATAGTGTATCTTGTTTGGGTATAGGTGTTTTTTACCATTTTGTATATCGTTTCCCTTTGACCTATCAAGACAGCGTAATTTTTAGCGCGCGTCAGCGCTGTGTATAACAGATTGCGGGTATTAATCATATAGCTTCCGCCCGTAAGCGCCAAAACCGCCGCGTCAAACTCGCAGCCCTGGCTTTTGTGAACGGTTATGGCGTAAGCAAGCATTAACTCTTCTAATGTCTCGGCCCCATAAGTAACTTGTCGCCCGTCCTCAAACTCAACAATAAGCTCGCCCACGGAAGGCGTGACTGATACCACGATGCCCATATCCCCGTTAAACACTCCCGCGCCCCGCTCAATAACGCCAAATTCTTGCGTTCTTTGCCATTCTAGCTCGTAATTATTGGCGGTATGCATAACCTTGTCGCCCACCCTAAATATCTGGCCGCCGTAACTAATCTCGGGCTTGGACGGGCGAGCGGGGTTAAGATGGTTTTGTAATTGGCGGTTTAGGTTGATAACGCCCGCGACGCCGTTTTTCATAGGCGCGAGCGCTTGAATTTTGGTAGGATGCAATCCCGTAAAAGCGGGCAAGCGGGTTGTTATCATCTCAATCGTGGCGCTTAAGATTTTTTCGGGCGAGTTCGCGCTTAAGAAGAAAAAGTCGCTGGAGACCGAATTGTCTATTATAGGCATTTTGCCGTTATTAATAAGATGGGCGTTGCTGACGATATTGGATGTTTCGCCTTGGCGATATATTTGGGTCAAATGCGTGGTGGGTAGTTTTTCGCTCGCCAAAATATCCGCGAAGACATTGCCCGCGCCCACGCTGGGCAACTGGTCTTTGTCGCCTACGAGTATAAGGTGGGTTCCGGGTCTTATAGCTTTTAAGAGCCCGTTCATCAAATAGGCGTCCACCATAGATATTTCGTCCACGATTATATACTCGTAATCCAAAGGGTTGTTCTCGTTATACAAAAAGCCCCGCCCCCTAAAATCAGGCTGCAAAGCTCTATGGATAGTCATCGCCTCCTTGCCGCTTGACTCTTGCAAGCGCTTGGCGGCTCTGCCCGTGGGCGCAAGCAATAAAAACCTGCCGCCCTTCAGTCTTATTATATCCAGCACGCACGAAATAATAGTGGTCTTGCCCGTGCCCGGACCGCCCGTTATTATCAAGACCCCGTCGTTTAGGCAAGACGAAATGGCTTGTTTTTGGATCGCGTCAAATTTGTAGCCTTTTTTGTTCTCGTAATTTTGTATGTCTTGGGAATAATCCACTTTGAGATCGTCCGCGCTCTCTATCAGATGAAGCAGCCTTTGGGCGATATTTTTTTCTATGTTATAAAGATAGGACAAAGCGACGCATTTGTGTTCGGGTTTGGAATAAAACTTGAGTTTGCCGTCAATGACCATTTTTTCATAAAAGGCGTATAACTCGTCGTTCGTTTTAGAGATTTTTAAGATGTCTTGGACGCTTTTGTATAGCTCGTCTATGGGCAGATAGGTATGCCCTGTTTTTTCGGCGGCGGATTTTAAAATATAAATAATGCCCGCTCTCAGCCGAAAATCGCTGTCGGGCTTGATGCCGATTTTTTGGGCGATCTTGTCCGCCGTCAAAAAACCTATGCCTTCTATGTCTTCCACTAACTTATAGGGGTTTTTTAAGAGAATATCTTTGACCGAGTTGCCGTATTCGCGGTAAATCTTAAGGGATAACGACGGGGACATCCCATAGCCCTGCAAAAACATTACAGCCTCGCGCATTGACTGCACAGCCGAATATGATTGCGCTATTTTTTGGGCTTTGTCCAAAGAAATACCTTTGACTTTAGCTAACTCTTCGGGCTTGTTTTCAATAACATCAAAGGTCTTTAACCCGAACATATCCACAATTCTGGAAGCTATGACTTCGCCCACGCCGTGAATAAGCCCGCTCGCCAAAAACCTAGTTATGCCCTCTTTGGTCTGGGGGGAAACGGACGAGATATTTTTGACCTCAAACTGCATTCCGTATTTTGAGTTGTAACGGTAATCGCCCTCAAGGCTCAGATATTCGCCTTCGGACAGTATAGGAAAATAACCAACGGCAGTGACAGGGTCGCCGCCGCAGTCAATAACCATTACCGTATAACCGTTTTCTTCGTTACGGTAAATGATATCCTCTACCGTTCCCTCAATTTTCAAAGTATAGTAATCTCCAAAATATTATAAAACCAAAAAGGCGCGAAGAATTATAGTATTGACTTTGCTACTTTCAAAAGCTCGCTTACTTTATCCGTTCTTTCCCAAGGGAACTCGGGCTTTCCGAAATGTCCGTTTTTGGCGGTTTGGCAATAAATAGGGCGTCTAAGGTCAAGCGTTTTTATAATGCTGTAAGGCCTTAAGTCAAAAACTTCGTTTATAATTTTCATTAACGCCGCATCCGAATATTTGGATGTCCCAAAGGTCTCAACATAAAGCGAAATAGGACGGGCTTTGCCTATGGCGTAAGATATTTCTATTTGGCACTTGTCCGCCAAGCCCGCAGCCACTATGTTTTTGCAGACGTATCTTGCCATATAGGCGGCGCTTCTATCCACTTTGGTAGGGTCTTTTCCGCTGAACGCCCCGCCGCCGTGCGGGCAATAGCCGCCATATGTATCGGCGATTATCTTTCTGCCCGTGAGTCCGCTGTCGCCCTGAGGCCCGCCGGTTACAAACCGCCCCGTAGGGTTTAGCAAAAATTTGGTGTTTTTATTTATATATTTTTTGGGGATACAGTCATTGACCAAACTCCAAATATCTTTTTCCATTGTCTTACGGTCGGCTTCTTCGCAATGCTGCGTGCTTATTAAGACCGAATCCACGCCCACCGGCGTGTCGCCTTCATACATAACGGTAACTTGCGCTTTGCCGTCGGGGCGCAAATAAGGTAGGCGTCCGCTTTGGCGGTATTCGGTCAAGCCTTTGGTCAGCGCATGCGCTAGCATAATGGGCAATGGCATAAGCTCGGGCGTTTCGCGGCAGGCGTATCCAAAGACCATACCCTGATCGCCCGCGCCTATCAAATCCGCGGGATCTTTGCTGTCTTGATAATCAATGGAATTCAAAACGCCCATAGCTATATCGGACGACTGCTCGTCTATCGAGGTTAAAACAGCGCAAGAATTATAATCAAAACCGTATCGGGCGTCTGTGTAGCCTATCTCTTTTACGGTCTGGCGCACGATTTTGGGTATATCCACATAACATTCAGTGGTTATCTCGCCCATTACCAATACAAGCCCGGTGTTGACCGCGACATCGCAAGCCACGCGCGCGTCGGGGTCTTGTTCCAATATATAATCCAATACAGCGTCCGATATTTGATCGCAGATTTTGTCAGGGTGCCCTATGGTCACACTTTCTGATGTAAAAAGTTTGTGTTTCATTTATTTTTAATCCCGTGTTTTTTCTAAATACTACCATATAAAACCAATGTCCGCAACAATGGTCCAAAAACTTAATACGCCTTGCCCCAATAAATTTTATACTTGGGCTCTTTTCCGCAAATCGCGCAAGCGTCTCCGCAAGGCGTTTGGTCAAAGGGCATATTGCGCGAAGTCGCCTGGAATTTTTCTTTTACTAAGTCTTCGCAAGCGCTTTGACCGCACCACATTGAGAGCGCGAAATGGTTATTTTGGATGGCGGCTTCTAACTCTTTTAGGTTATTTACCGTAGTAATATGCGAGTTAAGGAAGTTATTGGCCTTTTCATACATATCTATTTGGATAGCGTCAAGCAACACTTGAATATCTTGGGCTATCGTGTCTAGTTTTAATTCAGTTTTGGTCAGAGTGTCCCGCCGAGACACCGTGGCGACGCCGTTTTGTATATCTCTAGGGCCTATCTCAATTCTTATCGGCACGCCTTTCATTTCGTATTCGTTAAACTTCCAGCCTGGCGAGGCGTCCGTTTGGTCTATCTCGGCTCTTATCCCCAAAGACTTAAGCAAGCCCAAAACTTCCTCGCATTTTTTCAATACTTCGGGTTTTTTGGAGGCGATTGGTATGATTATCGCCTGAGTGGGCGCGACTTTGGGCGGCAGCACAAGCCCGCGCTTGTCGCCGTGCACCATTATCAAAGCGCCTATAAGCCGAGTGGTTACGCCCCACGAGGTCTGATAGGCGAACTTGTGCGTTCCGTCGCGGTCCAAAAATCTTATATTAAACGCTTTGGAAAAATTTTGTCCCAAATAGTGCGATGTGCCCGCTTGCAAGCTCTTGCCGTCTAGCATCATAGCCTCTATGCTGTAAGTCTCTTGAGCGCCCGCGAACTTTTCTTTTTGGGATTTTT
Organism: Clostridiales bacterium; assembly: GCA_012840805.1. Taxonomy (GTDB): domain Bacteria; phylum Bacillota; class Clostridia; order Christensenellales; family DUVY01; genus DUVY01. The sequence continues at coordinate 6,604 of DUVY01000086.1, forward strand.
TGCCCGCGAGCACGGGGATAGCCAATTCTTCTTTCAAGAATAATTGATAAACCTCAAGCATCTTAAGGGTTTCTTCTTTGGCCTCTTCTTCGGTGGCGTGGACGGTATGGCCTTCCTGCCACAAAAACTCCGAAGTGCGCAAGAAAGGGCGCGTGGTCTTTTCCCATCTGACGATGTTTGCCCATTGGTTGATAAGCACGGGCAAATCCCTGTATGACTGTATCCAACGCGAATACATATGGCAAATTATGGTCTCCGAAGTGGGACGCACCACTAAGGCTTCGGCTAAAGGCTCTTGACCTATATGCGTCACCCTTGCCACTTCGGGCGCGAAGCCTTCCACATGCTCGGCTTCTTTTTGTAAAAAGCTTTCGGGTATAAAAAGCGGAAAATACGCGTTTTGATGCCCGGTTTCTTTTATGCGCTTGTCAAGCCCGCTTTGGATAAATTCCCATATAGCGTAGCCGTAAGGTCGCATTATCATTGTGCCTTTTACGGGGCCGTAATCGACCAAATTGGTTTTTAAGATAACATCGGTGTACCATTGCGCAAAATCGCTTTCTATATCCGCGATCTCTTTTACAAAATCCTTGTCCGCCATAATATATTCTCCTGTTATGTAATAAGTATTATATTTCTTTTCGGTTATTAAGCGCTTGTGTTAGGGTCACTTCATCGGCGTATTCTATATCGCTTCCCGCCGCCAAGCCTTGCGCCAAACGCGTGGTCTTAACGCCTAAGGTTTTCAAAAGTTTGGCTATATAAACCGCCGTAGCCTCGCCTTCCACTGTGGGATTGGTCGCCAAAATGACTTCTTTTATGTTGTCCGCGCTTACTCTTTTTATAAGTTGTTTTATATTAATGTCGTCCGGACCTTTGGATTGCAGCGGACTTATGTTGCCGTGCAAGACATGATAAACGCCCCCAAAATCCCTGACCTTTTCAAAAGCCAATACGTCTTTGGGCTCGCTTACCACGCATATTATATCCGATTTTCTATTGGAACATATCCAGCATATATCTTTATCCGAAAAATTGCCGCAAACGCCGCAATACTTAATTTTTTGTTTGGCTTCCATTAAAGCCTTGGCAAACTCGCTCGTTTCTTCTAGGTTCATATTATTGATTACTGCGTAAGCGTAACGCTGCGCCGTCTTATAACCCACGCCCGGCAATTTGGTAAATTCGTTAATCAGCCTATCCAAAGGCTCTAAGTTCTGACTTTTCATAATTTTATATTAATCCGCCCAACATTCCCAACTTTTGCGCGTAAAGCTCGTCCGCTTTTTCAAATGCCTCGTTAAAAGCCGCCATAATCAAATCTTCCAGCATTTCCACATCGTCGGGGTCAACCGCTTCGGGTTTTATCTGTATGGACAACAATCTCTTTTTGCCGTTTAACTTTACCGTAACGACTCCGCCGCCCGAGGCGGCTTCTATTTCCGAGTTTTCTAGCTCTTCTTGGGCTTTTTTCATTTTTTCTTGCATTTGCTTTGCCTGCTTCATCATCTGCTGCATATTGCCCATTCCGCCAAATCTGCCAAAATTAGCCATATTTATTACTCCTTATATTCTTTGAATATTATTATTTGATAATCAATTTATCTTGAGCCAACTCTTTGAGCCTTTTTATAGTCTGTTCTCTTAACTCGGGCTCGGGCTCCGCCACAACGACCGAAAATTTAATTCCGTCCAATAACTCTTCTATTTTATGTATGTTTTTGGGATCGCTTAACAGTTTATACGCGTTTTGGTCATAAACCGTTCCTATCAAAGCCCCGTTTTGCATTCGGATTTTTTCTATGCTGTTGGTTATTTGAAAATATAACAACATCTCGCCTTTTTCCCTTAGTTTATACGCAAGCTCGCCCAATGTCTTTTGGGCTTTGCTTTGGGTTGAGATCTCGTCGTCAAAAATATCGTCCGGGCCGATAAAATGCCCTTGTATATTTTGAGGCGGGACGATATCTTCTAATGTTATGTTTTGGTCTTTGGCGTCTTGGTCTTTTTCTAGTTGGTCTTCTTTTTTATCTTTTTTCTCGGATATATTCGAGACTTTGGTTTCTTCCAGGGGCGTTTTAGAGATATCTTGAGTTTTAACCTCTTGAGCGGATGTTTTTTGGGTATCGTAAATCCTATCTTCTTGCTCAAGCGTCTTTTGGGTATCTTTAGCTTTGATCTCAAAAGCGGGTGTTTTTGTTTTCGCTTGCGTTGTATTATCCTTTGGGGTAATATTTTGTTCTTTTTGGGTTGAAAAATTTATATTAGTAATTTTTTTTTCTAGTTCGTTTAATCTCGCTAAGATAGCGTTGGGCGTGTTTACAAGCAATCGGGTTGATTTTATTACCGCGTTTTCCAAAGTAATTCTTGGATTAAGCCCAAACCTTAACTCTTGGTCAAGCGAACTGAATATATCTATGCAAACGGTAATTTTGTCAATATCCGAAAGCTCGCAATGCTCTTGTAGTTGCTGGAAAACTTCCTTAGGCAAGCCCAAAATGTCGTTTGGGTTTTGGCAGGTCTTGACAATTCCTAGGTTCCTAAAATAAGTCGTCAGGTCGCGGGCGATAATGTTTATACTCTTGCCCGATTCCGCCAAAGTATTGACAATGCCCAAACAGCTATTTATATTGCCTTTTAGGATATTGGCGGCGAGCTCGCCTATTTCTATTATATCGGCGCTGCCCAATAACTCCAGCACATCGTTATAAGTAACTTCTTTGGCGCTAAAGCCCGCGCACATGTCGGCGATAGACAGCGCGTCGCGCACGCTACCCATTCCGCTTCTTGCTATAAGCCCTATGGCTTCTTTTGAGGCTTTTATATTAGAGCTTAGGAAAACTTGGGATATTATATCGGCAATTTTATCGGCGGGCACAAGCTTAAAATCAAACCGCATGCACCTTGACATAATGGTGGGCGGGATTTTGTGCGGCTCGGTGGTCGCCAATATAAATATCACATAATTTGGCGGCTCTTCCAAAGTTTTTAACAGCGCGTTGTAAGAACTGTCGGTCAGCATATGCGCCTCGTCCACTATATAGACTTTGTATTTGCTGCTGACAGGCGGGTATTTGACCTGTTCTTTTAACTCTCTTACGGCCTCTACCCTGTTGCTGCTGGCGCCGTCTATCTCTATGATATCTATATTATCGTCTATCTTACATATATCGCAAACCCCGCAAGGCGAGCCGTTGATATGGCTTAGGCAATTGACAGCGCGCGCGAAAATACGGGCGATTGTGGTCTTGCCTGTGCCGCGACTGCCCGTAAACAAATAAGCGTGGCCTATGCGGTTATTTTTTATTTGATTGATTAGCGTCCGCTTTATTACGTCTTGCCCCGCGACTTCGTCAAAAGTCTTGGGGCGGTATTTGCGGTATAATGCCGTATATCCCATAACTATCCTAATACTTTTAATTTTGATTTTATCCGCTGTAGCGTATTATCTACAGACTTCGCGCTTTTTTGGATTTTTTGGGCTATCTCGTTATAAGAAAGCCCTTCAAGGTATAATTTTAGCGCTTTTTTTTCCAAATCGGTCAATTTGGTTTCTATTAATTCTTTTAGGCTTTGCGCCTGCTCGGCTTTTAACAAAATATACAACGGGTCTTGGGCGGTTTGGTCGATTATGTAATTTATGAGCCCGTCATTTTCGTCAGAATCGCTATCTAGGCTCAAGGACTCGTTAAGCGGGCGGTGTTTGAGTCTTTGGGCTTTTTTTATCGCGGTCTGCATATTGCGAGTTACGCACAAATCCGCGAAAGCCGCGAAGCTTCCCTTTTGGGCGTCGTAATCTTTTATCGCCTTAAATAGCCCGATCATTCCTTCTTGAATAAGGTCGTCGTTATCGCCGCCTACCAAAAAATACGCCCTTGCCAATCTTTTGACTCTGTTTTTGTAAGCGCTCATCAGCCGCTCTATCGCGGCCGTATCGCCTTTTTGGGCTTGCTCAATCAAAATTTCGTTGTCTAATCGCTTCATATATCACCGCCCCGCACGCGACTGAGGCGTTGAGCGAATTGACTTGACCAAACATAGGCAATGTTATTATCCCGTCGCAAAGCTTTTTAGTCAATTGCTTGACGCCTGAGTCTTCGCCGCCTATGACTACGCACAAAGCGCCTTTTAAATCAGTTTGGTAGATATTTTGCCCGCCTGTTTCGGCAGCCAAAACCCTGATATTTAGCTCTTTTAGACGGCGGATAGCGTCGTTGATATTAGCTACTTTGGCGACTTTGACATGGGACGCCGCGCCCGCCGAAACTTTTATTACGGTCTCGTTTACGCTTGCCGAACGGTGTCTTGGTATAATCACGCCGTGAGCGCCGGCGCATTCGGCAACCCTTAACACGCTGCCCAAATTATGAGGGTCTTCCACTCCGTCCAAAATTATAATTAGCGGGTCTTGATTTTTCTCTTGGGCGCTTTTTAATATATCCTCAACCGCGCTGTATTTATAATCGTTGACATCGGCTATAAAACCCTGATGTCTTTGTCCTTTGCTTTCTTTATCTAAGACGTCCTTGTCCAAAAAGACAATTTTAACGCCTTTGCTTCTAGCTAGATTAATCAATCTATTGGCTTGGGCGTCTTTAAGACCTTTGGCGACCGCCAGCCTTTCTATTGTCAAGTTTGATTTGAGCGCTTCGCTTACCGCGTTTCTGCCTGCTATTTTCAAATTATCAAATCCTTTTTTTATGGATTATTGCCTTTATTCTTTTGGGATAATCAACGCTTGCTGACGCAAGCGAACTTCTTTGGCTTTACCGCAAGACATCTTTCCTTCCTTGCACGCTCCGCTAACGCAAGACGGCCCGCAAGTTTTGAACAAGTTGGGCGCGACTTTCAAAACTTCCTCAAGCATACGCCATGCTACTTCCCTTATCTCCCATTGCGCGCGGTTGCAGCATCTCAAGGCAAAAAAGTGCATCAACTCTCGCGCGTTCATAGTCATAATAAGTTTGGTCTCTGTGGCGTTAGGCAAAACAAACCGCGCGTCTTCGTTGCCCGCCTCGCCCTCGCCAAGCTTTCGCTGCCAACCTATATACCAATTATGTATCTGTTTCATTTGGCTATGGTATTCGTCTATCGCCTTTTGCCCCAAAGCCTCAATCGACGGCGGGATAATATAATTAAAAGTTTTGTCCGTCCCGACATATCTTTGGGACTTTACCGAAAAGCTGGCTATTCTGTGTCTTGTGATTTGTGCCAAAAGCGCGCGCGATACGCCCTCTAGCGAAAAGGTAAAACTCGCGTGTTCTATGGGCGATAGATGCCCCATTTTGATAAGCAGGTTGATAAACTTAGAAGTGTCTTTTGCTTCCGTATCGCCCTTTAGCTTATCTATATCCAAATCCGAATAACAAAGCTTAGCCGCGAGCGCCACGGTTTTTTCGGGCTCGGGCGTGTATCTTAATAATGTTACCTTTGGTTTTACGCTTTTTATATCCATTATTATATCCTTAGCGCTGATGTATAATTATAGACAATAAATCATTAAGTCTTTGGGTTTTTTTGGATAAATACAAATATCCCAAAACCGCCTCAAGCGCGGTCGCTTTTTTGTAATCGGCTAACGAGCAATTTTTTGCCCAGCTTGTGTTATGGCGATTGCGCGCCCGCCGCCCCAAATCTTTTTCCTCGTCGGTCAAAAAATCGTATATTCTCTCCCAAGTCCGCGCTTGCGCCGACGCGCTTACAAACGACTTCATTTTGGTATGCAACGCGCCCGACCCCGCCGCGCTGTGACTGACTAGCCATTCTCTCACAGCCAAAGTATAATAAGCGTCGCCTATCCACGCCAGCACCAAAGGGTCTGTCCAAAGCGCGCTGTTTGGGTCAAGTTTCATATTTGACATTATACCATAACACGAAAAAAAGAACAAAATTTAACGGACTTTAATAAATGCTGATTTTTAACAAAAAAGCCTTGTTGATTTTTTTATCCCAAGGCTTATAAAAAACTTTAAAAAAGAGTTATTTCGAAAAGATTATATTTATAAATAAAGTAGAAAGTAGAGTTTTAATCGCCTATGTCCAAAGATTATCCCTGAAGCATATATGTAGATATAAAAAACCCTATGCCAAATGAAAGGGCGTTGGCGGCTAAAGCGTATAATATAGGCTTAAGATAATTAAAAGGTTTTTTATCTTGCGTTTTTTCTATTTTTTGGAAGGTTATAGCGTAAACTATCGCCTCAGCCGCGAAGATAATTAACTCCAGCAAGAAAAACATCGCCAAAAAGGCGAGCGCGCCTCTTGCGTAATTTGTGATATTTAAAATAACATTAAGCCCGATTTGGGTAATCAAATTGGTTGCGCCAATTACTAATAGATGTTTTTTGGTTCCATACCTAAACGCGAACGCCAGCCCGATTTCTATGGCGATTGTTAAGACAATCCTGACCAAAAGATTAAGGATTTCTTTGGTATAGTCATAATCTTTGGTTACTTGGGCGATCTCAACTAGCGCCCCGTCGTCTTTAACCTCAACATCATAATAACTGCTAAAAGCGTATCTGGTATAGCTTTGCCCGCTTGAGACAAACTCATCCGCATCGGGCAAGTAAATTAATATCTTAAACTCATATGGCGGATAATATCCCCATTCGAATGATTGGTTGTTTTTACATTCAACTATATATTGCAAAAAATAAAAGCCGTCATCATCTATATAATTATAAAATTTTTCGCCAATAGCCTCTTTTTGCTCTTCGGACAAATCGGATATTATATGAAGGTATTTTTCTTCCTCATAATTTTCATCGTATGCCCGATACGGTCCTGTGCTGCGTTTTTTTGACAGTAAAGTAACATAATATGTTCTATCCTCGAGCCCGCTAAAACTAAGAACAACTTTGGGCTTAGGTCCCATATCAGCGTAAACATTATTGTTATAGCTTAATTTGCCAATTGAAAACAAGCAAACCAAAACCAACGCGGACAATATAAAAAACTTAATTCTTTTTTGGGTCAAGATTATCTCCTAATAGCGCTTATTATTTATATTATAATATAATAAACGGTTAAATGGAAGAACTAATATACCTTAAGAATTTAAGATTTAAGCGCATACTCAAAATAAAAAGCCCCGCGTCAAATGAAGGGGCATTTTTGGCTAGGGCGTAAAAATATTTAGGTTTTTTCGTGTTTTTATAAACTTATTATCTGATAAGGGTCTATATCAAAAAACTTCATAATACCCAAAGTAATATAATAAGCCAGTTTTTGTTGATATTCGTCGGAAATAAGCAGTTGCTCGTCATAGGCGTTGGACAAAAAACCGCATTCTACTATAACAGATGGATAATCCGAGCAATTGACTATGTAATAATCGCCGCTAAGAAATAGTCTATTACAATGTTCAAGGTTAAGCCCCAAAACCTCTTGAATGTTTTTTGCCAACTCTTTGCCCCGCTCGTTATTTTTTTTATAAAAAACTTGGGCGCCGCGTTGCTTGGATTGGACAAAATAATTCATATGAATGCTGACAACGGCGTCGGGCTTGGCGTCGTGTATAATACGCGCGCGCGCTTCCATATCCCTTTTTTTGCGGTTTTTGGTATGCAGCCCGTAAAGCCCGTTGCCGCTTGTTCGCGTCATTATCACATCAAACCCGTATTCTGTTAGGCATTTTTCCAATTTTTTGGCTACTTTGAGATTAAGGTCAGCTTCTTTTACCTTAGTGGCAACACCCGCCACGCCCGCGTCAAAACCGCCGTGCCCGGCGTCTATTACTATGGTATAGCCCAACTTGGGCAAGCGCTTGTGCGCCATAGCCGTGTTTATGGTAATTACGCTGAATGTAATCAGTATTATCGCGATTATAAGCGTCGCTATAAGATGATTTTTTTTGATAACTGTAAACACTTTGTAAAAAATTATCTACAAAATCACGAGGTTATCCATAGATATTTATACAAAATTTTGTCCCAAAATGCATAAAAAAGTCAAAAACGCATAAAAAGTCAAAATCTTATCCACTTATTCACATAGTTATCCACAATATATTGGATAAACCCCTGATTAATGTAGAATTCCTTATTACATATTAACAATAGATATTCACGCGCGGTTTAAAATATGCTTAATCCACATTAGCGTAAAAAGTCGGCGCTTAAAAAGATTGCAAAATATATACTAATTTTGTCAAAATTGAAAATCGCGCTTAAAAATTTATGCATAAATAGTTTTGGGATTTATATTTATAATCAAATATAAAAAAATTGGTTTTTTTAATAAAATTTTTAAAAATTTTCGCTATTTATTTTCTTCTAAAGACTTCGCCTGATTTTACCTCAAAGATGGCGGCTTTTATGTCCTCGTCAAAATGAGCGCTGGTGATAAAGGTTTGAATATTTCTTATTCTTTCTAGTAGTCTTAGCCTGCGTAATTTGTCAAGCTCGCTAAAAACATCGTCCAAAATCAAAATTGGGCTTTCTTTAGTCAAGCTGCTAAAGATTTCAAGTTCGGACAATTTCAAAGCCAGCGCCGCGGTGCGTTGCTGTCCTTGCGAGCCAAAAGAGCGGATATCCACGCCGTTGACAGACAGCGCTATGTCGTCTTTGTGGATTCCTGTGTTGGTGTAGCCTTTTTCTAAGTCATAGTCCAAATCATTTTTCAAACGCCCCAAAAAGATTTGCTTAATTTGGTCGGGGGTTTCGCCTTTTAGCCCTTCATACTCAATTTCCAAAATTTCTTTGCCGTCAGAGAGATAGCTTTGGGACTCGCGTGCGAATTGTGCTAGCCGCGCGACAAATTCCTGCCTTTTGTAAGCCACTTGCGCGCCGCATTCGGCCAGCTGTTCATCCCAAATATCCACGGTTTCTTTGAGATTTTTTTTGGATTTTAACAGCTTGTTTCTTTGGGATAGTATTTTGTTATACCTAGAAAGATTATAAAAATAACTTCTTGACAATTGGCTTAAGTCTATGTCCAAAAACCGTCTGCGGTCGGCGGGCGCTTCTTTTACTATTTTTAACTCGTCGGGCGAAAAAAACACAGCTTTGACAGTGCCCATAAGTTCGGCGATTTTTTTGACGGGGATGCCGTTGATGCTGATGCGGCGGTTTTCCGTTCTGGTTAGATAGGCCTCTATCTTGATTTTGCCCGTTTTTTTGACGGCGTCTATGCGCACATAGGCTTGTTGTTCGTCGCGCTTTATAAGCTCTTTTTCTCGGGGCGTTCTCGGCGACTTGCCTACGCATAGATAATAAACCGCCTCGACCAAATTGGTCTTGCCTTGAGCGTTTTTACCAAGTAGCAAATTGGTGGTTGGCGCGGGGTTTATGTGCGCCGAAGAATAATTTCTAAAGTTTTTTAACTCAATCCTTTCTATATGCATTACATTGTAATTTTAACATATCTTTGTCCAAAAAGCCTAAAAAATCTAAATAACCAAATACCGTATTTAATTGACTAACCGTCAAATAATTATTTTCCGCGTTATTGGCTAGCGTTTTGTTGACAATATATAATAATGTAAGAATAATACCGCGAGTTTTTTGATAATACATCTTTTTACTTTGGACGGACGGTTTTAGGGTCTTTTTTATTTAATTGTCCCGAGGATGTTATTATGATATAATAAAATGGAAAAAATTAACGGAGAAGTAATTTTTTATGAAAGTTATATGCAACGGTCTTGATTTGGCGCAAGCCGTTATGAAAGTTTCCAAAGCGCTCAGTCAAAGAACGCCTAACCCTATCCTAGAAAACATCAAACTAACGGCGCAAAACGACACCCTCAGGCTTATCGCGACCGACTTAGAACTTACCATAGAAGACACTATACGCGCCGATGTAGAGATGGAAGGCGAAACTTTGGTTAACGGAAGGTTTTTTGCCGAATACACCCGCAAGATGACACAGGGGCAGATTGAGTTAAACCTTACCGACGGCAACCTTTTTAAAATTAGATATCAGGACTCAGCTAGCGATGTAAGGACGCAAAATGTGGACGAATATCCCGCAATCCACGAGATAGACCAATCCATTTTCTTCTCAATGCCTCAAAAAGAATTTAGGGATTTGATAAACAAGGTAGTCTTTAGCGTCGCCGAGGACGATGTGCGTCCGATTTTGCAAGGCGTTTTGTTTGAGATAGAAGACAAGACCATTACGGCTGTGGCGTTGGACGGATACAGATTGGCAAGATGCCAAAAAAGCCTTGACGACGCGAGCGCTTCTATGTCTATGATTGTGCCCGCGCGCAGCCTAGAAGAAGTGGTCAAATTATTGGACGAGGGAAATCAGACGGTAACGGTATTTCGTCAGCGCAACTTGTTAAAAATTGATATAGGCAGCGCCAAGGTTATGACTAGATTGTTAGAGGGCGATTTTATCAATTATAAGCAAATTTTACCTAACGAGTTTCTCACCGAGGTTACAATCAACAAAAAGCAATTTGAAGACAGCTTAGAAAGAGCTTCGCTTTTGACAAGACACACCAAATCAAATCAAGTGCGATTGGATCTAAAAGGCACGATAATGCAGATAAGCTCGGACGCGGACTTTGCCTCTATCAACGAAAAGGTCGCTATTAAGTTAGAAGGAAAAGATATATTTATCGCGTTTAATGTGAGATTTTTGACCGAAGCGCTAAAGGTAATCAACGAGGATTTTGTCAAACTCAAATTTAACCAACCCGAAAGCCCTTGCGTTATAACTTCGGTAGGCGACGGGGATTATTTGTTTTTGATTTTGCCTATACGCGTCAAGGGCTAAACTTATTAATATTTTGTTATAGGGAAAAATATGTCCAAAGATATATTATCCAAGCGGCAGCGCCGCAAAAACGCGCGCAAAAGACTGAGAAAGATAAAAAGAGAGTTGCCGCGTTCGGCGTTTATTACCAAAATTGTGTTTTCATTGCTTCAATTATCCATATTGATAATTTTGGTCGCGTCCATTGTCAATATGTTTTTAAAGCCAGACGATATTGAGCATAGCATTTTTCATGTCGGGCTGTGCGTAATCGGGCTGGTCACTATCAATATACCCGCCTTTATTCAGCGCAAGTTCAAAATTTATATACCGTCAATTTTGCAGCTTGTGGCTGTATTATTGATATACGCCCATTTTATATTAGGCGAGATATTTAGGGCGTATGACCATTTGGCGTGGTTTGACAAGACATTGCATGCCCTAAACGGACTGGCGTTCTCTTTGCTCGGTTTTTCTATGGTCAACATACTCAACAACAGCTACGACCATCACAAAAGACTATCGCCCTTTTTTGTGTCGTTGTTTTCTTTTTGTTTTTCGCTGGCGGCAAGCTATGTTTGGGAACTATTGGAGTTTTCAATAGACTCAATTTTTGGGATTAATATGCAGCGCTGGCAAGACGGGTTGGTCGGCGCGGGCAGCGGCGTCAACGCTTATACGCAAGGCACGGGCTTGATAGATACTATGATTGATATGCTTGTTATGCTTGCGGGCGGGGCGTTTGTAAGCGTAATTGGATACATCTCGCTTAAGACCAAAAAAGACTTGTTTAACAAGTTGCTGCTTCATAGAATAGCGGACTATGAGATAGCGCGAAAAAAAGCCATAGAAGAAAACAATATTGAGCTGTTAATGGCGATAGAAGATGTTCACAATGAAGATATATATTCATTAAACGAAGACCAAGCCGCCCAAAAACCAATAGCCGACGAAACAGCCAAAAGCCCGTAAAGTAATATTTTTGGCTTTTTGATTGACCAAAATTATAATATTATTTTTTTACGCTTAACGGCGCTTGACTAGCTTTTGGAATGCCTATATAATAGCCTTTGTGGTAAAATAAAAATACTATTTTGAGAGAGGAACATAAATGAAAAGGACTTATCAACCCAAAAAACGCGCCCGTCTAAAAGTCCATGGTTTTAGAATAAGAATGAAAAGCGCCGGCGGAAAACGCGTGCTAAAAAGAAGGCGCCTAAAGGGCAGAAAAGTTATCGCGCCCGCGCCGCTGGGCAAGAAGTAGTGGCTTAGATGCTTAACAAGAAATATCGTTTGACAAAAGACTTTCAGTTTCGATATGTGTATCGCAACGGTCAAAGCGTAAAAACCAAAGCTGTAACTTTAGTGTTTGTCAAGTCCAGGCATCCCGGTCTGAAAATCGGTATTTCTGTAAGCAACAAAATTGGCAAAGCTTTTTTTAGAAACCGCGTAAAACGCCGCATAAGAGAAAGTATCAGGGCTAACCTTGACAAGATGGCTAAGGGTTATAATTATGTCTTTGTTGCCAATAATAATTTTGATTTCTTACATTCGGATTATTCTATGATTTTAAATTATGTTGAGCAAGCGATAGAACAGGCTAATTTGATTATAAACGCTCCTAGGCAAAAAACTCTTTAGGCGATATGAAATGGATTTTAATTAGTATAATCAGGTTTTATAAAATCGCGATCTCGCCGCTATTGCCCGACGCTTGTATTTACACGCCCACTTGTTCGTCTTATATGATGCAAGCGATAAAAAAATTTGGTGTTTTTGGCGTGTTTTTGGGGATAAAAAGAATATTAAGATGCGCGCCTTGGAAGAGCGGAGGGTTTGACCCCGTGCCCGACAATCCCAAAGGAGATATGAAATGGTTAATGTGATTTCCGAATTTTTTATGACTACGTTTTGGAAATGGCTTTTGATTGATGTATTGGGATTTATTCAAAATTATGGCTGGCGTGTAATATTGTTAACTGTCGCTATAAAATTGATATTATCCCCTTTAGATTTCTTTAATAGAAAAAAGACAGCAGACAACGCTAGAATAATGGAAAAAATGCAACCTGAGTTGGACAAGCTGTCCAAGCAGTTTGCCAATAACCCGTCGGAGCTTTATAAAAGGCGCAGCGCATTGTATAAAAAATACGGATACGGGATGTTTTCTTCCTGTATTTCGGCGATTGTCACGCTGTTTGTTTTTATAACATTAATTTGGGGTTATACCGGAACATCTCAAGTTCTTAACGACCAAAGGTATGAAAAACTACACGAAGTATATACTACCTATGTGCAAAGCGTTGACGACCAGCAAAAAATCGACCAAGCCAACGCGACTAACGACGAGTGGATAGAATTTCAGATTTCTTTATTGTCGGATTCTCAAAAAGAGGGCAAGACGGATCAAGAGATTATCAAAGCTTTGGAACAAAAACTAGGCTTTTCGGGGATTGAAAAGGGCGACAATATATTTACGCTAGACAATATTGACTCAAGCGACCAAAAATTACGGCAATACGAAGAAGTTACCAAATATATTGCCCAAAAATTAGTTTATGAGGAATACGAAACGCACGGCAAGGACTCGTTTTTGTGGATAAAAAATATATGGCGGCCGGACACGTGGCACAACCCTATCCATAGCCAAGCCGAGTTTTATACCTTGACAAAATCAAGCGAAGACGCCAAAGCGGATTATAATACGGTAATGGCCGTAATACAATATAAGTATAAGGGGCAGTGGAACGGCTATCTAGTCTTAGTGATTTTGTCGGTGGGATTAAATATTTTGAACACATATATGAGTATGCGCCAGCAAAAAGCCAACGCCGACCCCACCCAACAAGGCGCTATGGGCTCTACGAAAATATTGATGTTTGTTATGCCCTTTATGATAGCTATGTTCGCGCTGTCGCAGACATCGGCGTTTACCCTGTATATGACGGTTAACTCTTTGATGACTTTGCTAATCAATCTTATCTCAATCGGAATATTAAAAATAATGGACAAAAGACGACAAGAGAAAGAGTCGCCTTACAGACGCCGAGTTATAAAATAAATCTAAAAAAACAATTCTTTAGAAAAAATAGAGGTAAAAAAATGAAAAGTGTAGAAGTGCAGGAAAAAACCGTAGAACTGGCTATTGAAAAAGGCCTGCAGCAGCTGGGTTGTTCTATTGATAAGGTGGAGACCGAAGTTTTGTCTGCCGGCGGACTTTTTACCAAAGCCAAAGTAAGACTAGTCAAAAAGGATACAGTGGGAGAAAAAGCGCAAAACTATTTGGAAGGTTTTTTTAAGATAATCAAACTTGGGGCGCTTATTGACGTAGAGGAAGACGACGAAGAGGCTGTCTTGAATATTGTGGGAACGGATTTGTCTTTGTTGTATGATAATAACGGCGAAGTTTTTGACGCGTTGCAGTATTTGGCGTCGCTGTCGGCCAACAAGGACAGTCTAGAATACAAAAGGGTGGTGTTGGAGAGCGAAGACTTTAGAGCTCGTCGCGAAGAGCAGTTAGAAGAATACGCGCAAGCAATGGCGCAAAAAGCCTTAAAGACCAGCAGGCGAATCAAGCTCGAGCCTATGAACCCTTATAAAAGACGGGTCATCCATACTAAGCTACAAGGCTTTCACGGCGTTACCACTCACAGCGAGGGCGAGGAGCCGTATAGGGCGATAGTTATAACCCCGACCAATTCCCGTCCCAATTACGACCGCAAACCTAACCATAGAAGAAACAACAACAGAAAAAATTATAAAAACGGTCAAAGAGGCGGCAATTACGGCGCGAAATCCCGACCTAACTCAAGCGGTTTTAACAGCGCCAAGCCCCAAAAGCAAAGCGGCTGGACGACGGGGACGCTAATCAAGCGGAATTCTTTTGATACGGAGTAAACTTTTTTTGACAAAGGCTTTTCATAAAAAAGGGAAGCCTTTTTTAAAAATGATTTTTAGGGTATAATTTTGGTATGAGAACTATTTGCGCGATTTCCACGCCCATAGGCACGGGCGGAATATCTATTATAAGAATGAGCGGCGAACAATCTTTGGTCATAGCCCAAAAGATTTTTTCGCCCTATGGCGTCAAGTGGCAAGACATAGAGCCGCGCAAGATGTATCTGGGCAAAGTCAAGACCAAAAATTTCTCGGATCAGGCTTTGTTTGTTTATTTTAAGGCGCCCAATTCTTACACGGGCGAGAATCTGGTAGAGTTTCATTTGCATGGCGGCAACGCTTTGACCATGGGCACGCTTAATCAATGTTTGGAATTTGGAGCGCAGATGGCGGAGCCGGGCGAGTTTACCAAGCGGGGTTTTCTAAACGGCAAGATAAGCTTAAGTTCCGCCGAAGGCGTTATAGAGATGATAAACGCCCAAAGCGAAGCCCAAGTCAACGCGGGCTATAACTTGTTAGAAGGCGCGCTCAACAAAAAGTGCGTAAAGATGCAGGACGAGATTACGGATATATTAGCCGAGTTGGAAGCGGCGATAGACTATCCCGAAGAGGATTTGGAATCTATGGCTTTGGGCGAGGCAAAAAAGCGAATAAAGGGATTTTTGGACGCTTTGAAAAAACTAAAAGACACCCAAAACACCGCCAGGTTTGTAAAAGACGGCATAAAAGTCGCCATAGCCGGCAAGCCCAATGTGGGCAAGTCCAGTCTATTAAACGCGCTTATTGAATACGACCGCGCCATAGTAACCGATATTCCAGGCACGACCCGCGACACCATTGACGAGGTTTTTTCTTACAAGGGCGTCAATTTTATTCTGACTGATACGGCGGGGTTGCGCCGCGCCGACGACACTATTGAGAAATTGGGTATAGAGCGCTCTTACAAGAGCATAAAGGGCGCGGATGTGGTCTTGTTTTTGATTGATAACACTTATTCGAAAGAGGACCAAAAATTATTGGAACAAATCCAAAAGAAAAATATAATTATAGTCAAAAACAAATCCGATGTATCGGACACTCTTAATGGCGCCGATATTTTGATAAGCGCCAAAACCGGCGAGGGCATAACCGAGCTGAAAGAAAAAATGTATAATATGTTTATTGACCGTAAGATTATAAGCGGCGGCTTGATGCTGACGCATTCTAGACATCTCGCGGCGGTCAATAGGGCGTATAACAGCCTAAAAAACGCGCTAATAGCCGACCAGCCCGACTTGATGACTATTGACTTAAAAGAGGCATGGCAGGCTCTAGGCGAGATTACGGGATCTACCGTCAGCGAAGCTATTATAGATAGAATCTTTGAGAAGTTTTGTCTGGGTAAGTGATAGGTTCTTTTAAAAGCGTTATGATAAAACTGTAGCTCTGAATATAAAATCAAAAT
>DUVY01000216.1 GCA_012840805.1 Clostridiales bacterium
TCGGCTATGGGATTTTGCGGCTGGCGCCTTACCAGGCTATCATACTCCGTTACTCATAGTAAACAGTACTTAAAAAATTTATCCTAACCACCGAAGTAAGCGATGTGCTACACTTTAACGATAGATGCTGCTACCGTGCCTGATAGGGCAGCCAGATAGTATTCCGCTGGTGGTAGGTATTTGAGAGAAGAATGAATTCTGACATTGTTGTAATAATCCATATAATCCATAATAGCTATATAAGCCTGAACATAGGTCTCGAATTCATTGATGGATAAACAATCATCTTCTAACAGACGGTGAAAAGCCTCTATATGGGCATTTTTGTTGGGTGTCTTAACAGGAATCCTTTCGTGCTCAGCACCTAAACTATTACAAGTTTCCTCAAATATATTGCTTATAAATTGTGGACCATTATCGGAACGTATTACTAGCCCTGCTTCCCTGGGATCAATATTCCTGCAATTTAGTGCGTTTTTTAATATAAATGCTGCATTTTGTCCGGTGCAATAAAGGCCGATATGATAGTCAATAATACTGCGGTCAAAGACATCTAAAAATGAGAGAACGTAAAAGAAGCGATCTTCACCCGTGATATACCCATACTTAATATCTGTTTCCCAAAGCTGGTTTGGGGCTGTAATCTCCCGATTTTTAGCAATACGCCTTGGATACTTAATTTTCACCTGCCTTTGAGGCTTTAAAATACCCAGTTTACCGCATAGACGATAAACCTTCTTGGGATTGATGATAAGGTGATATCTACGCTCTAGAAGCATGTGGATCTTATAATACCCATAACAAAAGGCTTCGCCTTCAATAAGCTCCATGATATATTCTTCAATTTGACCATCACATACTTTTCTACCATCAGTGTCCAGGGAATATCCGGGGATGGGCCTGCCGCCTCCATAGGTTCTCTCTCTGTCCAGATTGGCCATTCGATGATAGTACGTGGATGGATTAAGGTTAAGGATTCTAAATACTTCTGATGCGTTAAACCCGTAATCTATGAAACTGTGTGCTGTTTCTATTTTATGAGTTATATTGCATTCGTTTTTTTTAAGAGTTCGGATAAGACCTCAATTTCTAGCTCTTTTTTGCCGATGATCCCTTTTAGCTGCTGAATCTGCTTGAGTGCGGAATCAAGATCCGTTGGCTCCTGAGATAGGTTTTGATATGAGACAAGAGCTTTTTTCTGTATTTCCCTTTCAGGTTGTTTCTTGCTGCCTCTTACCCATCGGTTCACCACAGTTGGGTTGATATCGTATTTTCTCGCAACCACGCTGGCATTACCGGTTTCAAGTGCTTCTTTGGTTAGTTTTTCTTTAAAGTCCTGGCTGAATTTTCTTCGTTGCATTTTCATCCCCCTTGCTTGATTTTAGTATATCATTCCTTAGCCTAATTGTCTAAAGTAGTTAGGGGGCTTATGAGCTATCACCTTGTATAGATGCCTTCTTATCCTGTTAAAACAGGGCACGATTACACATATTAGGACATAGGTCTTTTAGATTCTTACTACAGAAGCTATGCTAAGCTTTTTCCGAGTTAATAGTAAGTAATTCCCCAACGATTGTGATGATAATTATTTTACTATCACTCAACATAGAACCCTTGATATTTCGACGTTTCTTAATATATATTGGAGTAACTTCTTGGTAGATATCATCAA
>DUVY01000087.1 GCA_012840805.1 Clostridiales bacterium
ATTTTTGAGCGCGAGTTTTAAAAAATAAATATAGGGCATGGCGGCATAGCTCAGTTGGCTAGAGCACTCGGTTCATACCCGATAGGTCGATGGTTCGAATCCGTCTGCCGCTACCAACAATCAAGGCCCCATGGTCAAGAGGTTAAGACACCGCCCTTTCACGGCGGTAACAGGAGTTCGAATCTCCTTGGGGTCACCAAAAATATATGCGGCTGTCTAATAAATTAGGGAGCTTAGCTCAGCTGGGAGAGCATCTGCCTTACAAGCAGGGGGTCACAGGTTCGATCCCTGTAGCTCCCACCAATAGACAGCCGCTAGTAATATTTGCCTTGCTTTGCTAATGTTCAATAAGCAAAGCCATTTTAGTCCGGGAGGTGAAAAAGTTTTGAACAAATACGAATTGCTTTATATTTTATCAGCCAATTTGGACGACGAGGCAAAAGAAGCCGCGATCCAAAAAGTTTCCTCAATTATTACCGAAGCAGGCGGTTCGGTTGACAAGCTCGACAAATGGGGTATAAGAAAGCTCGCTTACCCTATCAAGTTTAAAAACGAAGGTTATTACGTTCTTATGAATTTTACGGCGCCTGCTGAATTGCCTTTGGAAATCACCAGACAAATTAATATTTCGGATGATTTTTTGAGACATATCATAGTCAGATTGAATAAATAAAAAAGGAATTGATGATATGAATAAAGTAATATTAATAGGCAATCTGACGCGCGACCCTGAGTTGTCTCAGACCATGGGCGGCATACCTTACTGCCGAATTTCCATAGCTGTCAATCGCCGATATGTCGGCGCCGATGGCGAAAGGCAAGCTGATTTTTTTAATATCGTAACATGGCGAGGCCTTGCCGAAAACTGCCATAAGTATTTAAGAAAAGGCTCAAAAATAGGCGTAAGCGGTTATCTTCAAACATACTCGTATGAGCAAGAAGGCATAAGAAAATACGGCACCGATGTCGTGGCGGAAGAAGTTGAGTTTTTGACGCCCAAGTCAGCGCAGGACTCATACGAAGAAAGAAAGAGTATTCAAGATATACCGCCTATTGAAGACGATGATTTGCCCTTTTAATATAGGAGATTAATGATATGGAAGACAAGAAAAAAACTGTTGCGGAAGAAAAAGAAAAAGTAGAAAAGACAGAAAAAGTAGTTAAAAGGTCTTATAGACCCTCAAGAAAGAAGTTTTGCGTCTTTTGCTCGGAAAAACTTAATATAGACTACAAAGACGTAGCTCAATTAAAGAAGTTTATTACCGAAAAAGGCAAGATTATACCCAAGAGAACGACGGGCACTTGCGCGAAGCACCAAAGAGTTTTGGCTCTGGCTATCAAGCGCGCGAGAGAAGTGGCCTTGTTGCCTTATAAGGCTGATTAACTTAGTTTTTTAAAAAATGATATTTTTAAGCGAAAAAGCGTTTATCCTTTTTCGCTTTTTTTGTGTATAGGTTTTTTTCGTCTTTATATTTATTTTTAAATAAACGCCAAAGTTATGCCTTTTTCGATTATCCATATATAAAATATGCAAAATAAAGACAAAACCCGCCCTAAAATTTTACGGCGAGTTTTGTCTTAGAATTTATGAGGGGTTAGATAATAAGCTTAATTTTTATCTACTTTGGTCTTATTATAACAAATTGATTTTACATTTAAAAGCAAAATACACAATATATTGGGCTTATTTGCGATTTCTTTACATATTATCAACATTATGTTTATAAACTGAGATAGTTTTGTAAAAATAAGGCAATACTTGATTAATATAATAAAAGTAGAATGAAAAAATTAGTAACAGTCAAAGATTTAATCAAAATATATCGCGCGGGCGCGGCTGATTTTTACGCCCTCAAAAAGGTCAGTTTCTATGTCTTAGAGGGAGAGTTTTGTGTGGTTTTGGGCCCGTCGGGCTCTGGCAAGTCCACGCTTATGAATATAATTGGCGGCATAGACCGAGCTAGCGGCGGAAGCGTGGAAATAATGAACACCCAAATTACCGCCCTAAAAGACAACGCGCTTACAGAGTTTAGGCGCGAGCATATTGGCATTGTCTTTCAGTTTTATAATCTTATACCCTCTCTTACCATAAAAGAAAATGTGGAGGTCGCCGCCAATATCGCCAAAAACCCGCTTGATATTGACGAAGTGCTAGACAGCGTGGGAATTTTGGACCAAAAAAATAAGTTCCCGTCCAAACTAAGCGGAGGCCAGCAGCAAAGGGTGGCGATTGCCCGCGCCGTAGTCAAAAACGCTAAATTGTTAATTTGTGACGAACCCACGGGCGCGCTTGATTATGAAAACTCTATTGAGGTTTTGAAGCTGCTGAGAAATATCAACAAAAAATACAACACTACCGTATTGCTGGTTACCCATAACAGCGAAATCGCTAAAATGGCGGATAGAATAATGGCGCTAAAAAACGGCGAGATCGTAAAAAACCAAGTTAATCAAAATATACTGCAAGCTCACGAGCTTGAGTGGTAAAAAATGAAACTACTTTTTTTAAAGTCGCTTAGGACTATAAGGTTTAATAAAATAAGATATTTGGGCGCGCTTGTTCTTATAATATTGTCAAGCGCTCTTTTTACAGCGTTTAGAACAAGCGGTTATAGCATTTCAAATAGTCTAGATGCTTTCTGGCAAGAACATCGTTTGGCTGACGCGTCTTTTGAGATAAATGATAACGCGGGCGTCAACAGGTTCAAAAGCCAAGACGAAGAATTATTGGAGCAATATTTTGACCATGCCGAAAAAAGATATTACGCGGATATTAAACAAAACGGCGTAACGCTACGCCTTTTTTCAATAACGGAAAAACTAAATATCTATCAGCTCAAAAAAGGTCAAGCGCCCCAAAGCTCAAACCAAGTATTGCTTGACCAAAGTTTTGCCGATTATCACAAGATAAAAATCAACGACCATATAACAATCAATCAACATCAAGCCGTAGTGTCGGGCTTTTTCGCCCTGCCCGATTATATTACGGTTTCGGCTAACCAAAACAACATAACCAACGATTCGGATATTTTTGGTTTGGTTTTGGTCAAGGATATCAATTATTGGACTGACCTTTACAAAACGGAATATTTGGTCGGGCTTGAGGGCGAGAAGTCTTACGCGCAAAAAGACCAAATTTTTAAGGATTTCAAACAAGCCTTACAAAAAAGAGGCTACACCCCGATTAATTGGCTAGAGTCCGATCTAAACAGTCGGGTTACAAGCGCCCGAGGCGATATCTCGGGATTCATAGAAATAGGCCAGATTTTGCCCATATTTATCTTGCTGGTCGCTTGCTTTATGCTGGCTATAATCCTAAACCGACAATTGCTCGGCGAAGAAAATGTGATGGGCACGCTTTACGCCGTGGGATATGCCAAAAAAGAATTGCTTATCCATTATCTGTTTTTGCCTTTTTTGCTTATAGCGCTGGGGACGGCGGTAGGCGGCCTTAGCGGTTACGCTTTCGCGAGAGCGCTGGCGTTGATAGAGCTTTCAAGATACAATTTCCCGGTTATCGTCTATGCTTATAATCCATTGGATATGCTCATTATCTTCGGCATCGCTTTTGCAATGATTTTGCCTGTTATGTTTTTTGTCGTGTTAAACGCGTTAAAACAGCCGCCTTTGGAACTTATGCGCGGCAGGGGCAGGCGCGCCAAAGTCAGCAAAATAGAAAAGACCGCCAAAATAGAAAACTTAAGATTTGGGCTGAAGTTTTTTATAAGGGATATTTTGCGGAATTTTGGACGGCATATGATTATGTTTTTGGGTATGGTTATATCGGGCATGTTGCTGATGATAGGGCTGGGAATATTGAATTCGGTCAATAATATAGACAACGATATTAAAAAAACTTATCAATATCAACATATATACAGCTTTGACAGCGAAATCAAGTTTGACCAAAACGAAAAGGGCGATGATTATTTTGAGTCAATCGCCCTGGCGCAATTTGACGGTCAGTATCTCAAAACCAATCTAAGATTTGTGGACGCTGACTTCAAAGGCATAACCCAGCGCGACAAAAAAACGGGCAAAACGATAGACTATTCTACAATGATAGTGTCCTATTCGACGGCGAAACACTTAGGCGTCAAAACGGGCGACAAAATAAAAATAATTCACAAAAGCCTGCCCTTTGACGACTGGGAATACGAAGTGGAAATAATAAGCGATTATGTATTGGGAGATGTAATATTTTTTCCAAAAGATATTTTGATTGAGGAATTTAATAAGACCTATAACACTTCTTTTGACAACATCTATAATGTAATAATCAGTAAGACTGTTTTGCCCGATATGGAAGAGGCGGATTATACCGATATCTACGACTATTTATCCAAAACAATCGATCAGGTGCTGGGCGCGCTGATCGCGGCGATATTAATTATAGGCGTTTCGGCGGTCTTGGTCGCCGTTGCGCTTGTGTATATAATAATGGATTTGGTCTTGGAAGAAAACAAGTACAATATAGCGCTTTTCAAAATGTTTGGGTATTCCTCAGCCAAAGTCAATTCGCTTATCCTAAACGGCGGGATACTCTTTGCCGCCGTCGGCTTGATTTTGTCCTATCCATTGGATTTGTGGTTTATTGGATATATTCTCAACCGCTTTACGCAAGGAATGAGCGTAATGGTTAACCCTGTAATCTCGTGGTGGACCGCGCTAATCGCTTTTTTGGCCGCCGCGACAGTTTACGGCTTGTCAAGGGCGCTCGCCGCTAGAAGAATCGCCAAAGTCCCAATTGGCGAGGCGCTAAAAAATAACGAACAGTAGATATTTTTGAATGATAAATGTTTTTAATTAAAGCGTATTAGTAATCATATATTTTTCCCCTAATTCGCTGTATGTCTTATGAGTTACGGGGCTTTGCGCCTATTTATTTTTTAGATTATATTTTTATATTTTCAAAATCTGACAAAATCAAAAGGATTATGCGGGTATAGTTTTATATGCTTTAATTTGTGTTTGGATTGCTTATAATTTTGGGGGGGCGCGGAATGAAAATAACCGCAAAAACTTTTGAGAATATAAATAAAAAGAAAATAAGACTCCAAATATTTTTAAAATATCTTACATATTTTTTGATTATGCTTACGCTGGCGCGCGCTAATATAGACTCGTTAAGGCCTTTCGCGTGGGGATTGTATGTCGCGCTGGTGTTTTTTGGGCAAAACGCGCTTATAGTTTCCTTATTATATTTTGGGGCTAGCGCTATTATTGAGCCTACTATAAATTCTTTGATAAGCGCGGTATGCATAGTGTTGGTTATGCTTATCGCTTCTATCATTCACCTAAAAGCAAAAAAACCGATGACTTTGCCCTTGTTGTTTTTATACGCGTTTTTGGGACAGGGCGGGTATCTATATGTTTGTTTTTCTGTGGGTTATAACGCGCTAAACGCCGTATTAAACCTGATGTTTGGAATGGTCTTTTTATACGCGTGCGTTACGGTTTGCCATAGCGTTATCGTCCGAGGTCTAAAATACCGCCTTAACAAAAACGATCTTGCCTGCCTTGCCTTTTTTATCGTCGCGCTGTTTAACGGCTTGGCGTCTTTTGATTTTGTATCAGACGCTGTGGTTAGGGCGGTTTTTTGCTTGACTATGCTTATAATAGTCTATTCGGTGGGCGCCGCGCCCGCTTGCGGATACGCGGTTTTTTGCGGGCTGGGGGTAACGCTCGCAACCAAAGACATTACCTACGCTGCGTCCTTTGTGACCTGCGCGCTTACCGCGGGCTTGTTTACAGAAATATCCAAAATTATGACTGCCGTAGCGCCTATTTTTACGGATATTGTGTTTGGCTTGTATTTTAATTCTTATTTTAATTACGGCTTTGTCTCGGTATTAGCTTTGGCGGCGGGCGGAGTTTGTTTTTTCTTTTTGCCCAATTCAGCTTTGGCAAGGATAAGAGAATTGTTTGTGGGCGCCAATACGACTTTGGCGGCGAGAAACATAGTCAATAGAGGCAGGGAGCAATTATATAAACGCCTAAAAAACCTAAGCCGTATCTTTTCGGATATGGACAGGATTTTTAGAACTTCGGTAAGGGGCAATATCCCCTTGGACAAAACCATAGATGTTATGGCGGACGAAATCCCGCTTAGGCTTTGTTCGTCTTGCCCAAACTACCCACGATGTTACGAATACAAAGACGATATTATTATGAGTTTTAAAGATATGCTAGCCCCCGCGCTCAAAAAGGGGCGCGCGACCATAATTGACATGCCCACATATCTTACTTCAAGATGCGAAAAGGTCAACGCGCTTTTAAATCTAGTTAACGATATGATTGAAAACTACAAAAAAGACAATCTGGTTATTGAAAACTTGGATATTTCAAGGGTATTGGTCGCCGAGCAATTGGGCGGCATATCCAAAATGATGCTAAGCGTAGCCGAAGAGACAAGACAAGGCGTTTTATTTGACCTAAACAAAGAGCGGGCGTTATTGGAAGAGCTTACATATAACGATATCATCTGCCAGGAGGCAATCTTAAGCCAAGAAAAATTGGGGTGTATGAGCGCCGAGCTTGTTTTGATGAGCGGTAGTTACGACCCCGAAAGCGTAAAAAGAATAGCCTCCAAAGTTTTAAATAAAAAAATGGGAATAATCAGCGAGGAGAACGCGTCCGATAGCAACTGGAATATAATCACTCTCAAAACAGCGCCGCCTTACGATGTGATATTCGGGACGGCATGCGCGCCTAAGGCGGGCAACGCGATAAGCGGGGACCGTCATAGTTTTGAGAAAATCAGCGACGACAAGTTTTTGATGGCGCTATGCGACGGAATGGGCGCGGGTCAAAGCGCCGAAAGATTGTCCAATACCGCGCTGGCGCTGATAGAAAATTTTTATAAAGCGGGCTTTGATAATATGACAATACTCTCAAGCGTCAACAAGTTTTTGGCTTATACCGACGACGAGAGCTTTTCGGCGCTGGATATTTGTATTATTAACTTGCGCGAATGCGCCTGCGATATGATAAAGCTGGGCGCGCCTTACGGGATTTTAAAGAACGGACCCGACAGCGAAATCATAGAGGGCGCCTCATTGCCTATGGGCATTTTGGAAGAGAGCAAGCCCACGGTTTTTAGAAAATTATTAAAAGCCAATGATATGATAATCTTGTCAACCGACGGCGTTACCGATGTTTTTAAGGATTTTGGCTCTTACAAGGCGTTTGTGGATTCAATCAACACTTTGAACCCTCAAGTTATGGCTGATACGATTTTGGACTATTGCGTAAAAGCCGACAAGAGCGCGCCGCACGACGATATGTCGATTATTTGCGCGCGTATTTTCCCGTTGCTTTGATTGATTATTTAAAAGTATTGGTTTGTTGTAAACATAATAATATTTATGTTATAATTTAGTTTGAGGTTTTTTGATGGAAAACGCCGTAATAAAATTTACTCTTTCAAAAAAAGAGTTGTTTTGGCTTTATATCCTTGCGTATATCAAAACGGCTATTGTCGCGCTTGTAGTAGGCGTTGTCTTAGGGTTTGTAGGGCTTATGGTCTATGCGCTTGATAGCTTTACGCCCGCTGTGGATTGGCAAAACTATTACCAAAACGCGTTTTTGCTTAGTCTTTTGACTTTGGGCGCGGGCGCTATCTATGGTCTGGGCGTTATGATTTTTTCGGGAATACGCGTGCTAGCTTACTCAAAAAACGGCTCGACGATGTTTGACGAGCGGATAATTGCCATAGAAAAAGAGCGTGCTATAGTTTTATACGCCGACGACAAAAAGGAAATAATCAAGTGGGGTCAATACAAAATTCATTTTGAAAACCAAAAATATATGATACTTAAAAGCGATATTAATACTTTTATACTCAAAAAAAACGCTCTCTCGTCTCAAGACTTGACTTGGCTCAAACAAAACCTAAAAGAACAAAATATTATTGAGTATCGCAAAAAAATTCAAGCCAAAAGGAATCGCTAATGGAGATTAATTTTACGCTGACTAAGGGCGATCTTATAGATTATTACAAAAGCGCCAACCGCAACACTTTTATAGTTTGGGGTATTATTGTCCTTGCTTTTTCAGGGCTTATAATAGCGGGCGCGGTTTTGAAAAATACCAATCTTTTGAGTATGGGTATTTTGATAGTCGTGTTTTCCGTTCTTTTTATGCTGCTTACGCTTTTTAAGATTATCACAGTTTTTAAAAGAAGCGTCCAAACGCTCAAAAACGATGTGATAACGGTGCAGTTACACCCAGATTTTGTGCAAATCAGAAAAAGCGGCAAAATAAGATGGGAATATATATTTGAGCTGTTGGAATATAAAAGCCTGTTTGTTTTAAAAATTAACAAGGCCAATGTGTTTATACTGCCCAAAAGGGCGCTAAACGATCAAGCTCAAAGTTTGTTAAAAGAATATTATCAAGCGGGATTAAAAAAGAGAAAATCAGCAATTAAAAAATAAATTAATAAGGCAGGATATAGGTATGGGACTTATTAAGGCTATATTGGGCTCGGACAACAGGCGAGCGTTAAAAAAGCTTGAAGTCATCGCCGCTAAGATAGAGAATCTAGCGGATAAATATAAGGCTATGACCGACGACGAGCTAAGAGCCGTTACGCCTTGGCTCAAAGACAGGCTACAAAACAATTACGAAACCTTGGACGATCTTTTGCCGGACGCTTACGCGGCAATGCGCGAAGCGAGCGAAAGGGTTTTGGGAATGCGCCCTTTTCATGTGCAGCTTTTGGGCGGCATAGTTTTGCATCAGGGCAGAATCGCCGAGATGAAAACGGGCGAGGGCAAAACTTTGGTCGCAGTCTTGCCGTCGTATCTTAACGCCTTAACGGGCAAGGGCGTCCATATAGTCACTGTCAACGATTATCTTGCCAAAACTCAAGCCGAGTGGATGGGCAAAGTTTTTAAATTTATGGGGCTAAGCGTGGGCGTGTCCATACCGGGTATGAACAACGAGCAAAAGCGTCAGGCGTATAGCGCCGATGTGACATATTGCACTAATAACGAGCTTGGGTTTGATTACCTAAGAGATAATATGGTTATCAACGCTCGGGACAAGGTATTGAGAGATTTGCATTTCGCGATTGTGGACGAGGTCGACTCTATATTGATAGACGAGGCCCGCACGCCCTTGATTATAAGCGGTCGCGGCGATAAGTCTTCGGATTTGTATATAAATGTCAACAAATTCGCCAAATATCTAAAACCCGAAGATGTTGATTTGGATGAGGAAAAAAAGACCGTCCATCTTTCAGACGCGGGCGTTTCAAAGGCCGAGAGATATTTCGCGGTGGAAAACTTGGGCGACCCTGAAAACGACGAATTATATCATTATATAAACAACGCTTTGCGCGCGCATTTTATAATGAAGCGCGACAACGATTATATCGTCAAAGACGGCGAAGTAATAATCGTGGACGAGTTTACGGGTCGTCTTATGATAGGAAGGCGTTACAGCGACGGATTGCACCAGGCGATAGAAGCCAAAGAAAATGTGCGGATCCAAAACGAAAACAAGACAATGGCGACTATTACCTTCCAAAACTTTTTCCGTCTATATGAAAAACTCTCGGGCATGACGGGTACCGCCAAGACCGAAGAGGGCGAGTTTAATTCTATATATAATCTAGACGTTGTTGTTATCCCTACCAACAAGCCTATGATAAGAGTGGACGAAGAGGACCAAATTTATACCACTCACGCGGGCAAGCTAAGGGCTATTGTCGCCGATATCAAAGAATGCTATCAGCGCGGCCAGCCTGTATTGGTGGGCACGGTAACCGTTGAAAAGAGCGAGGAGTTATCAAGACATCTATCGCGCGAGCGCATACCTCATAATGTGTTAAACGCCAAAAACCACGCATTAGAAGCCGAGATCATAGCTCAAGCGGGCAGAAAGGGCTCGGTTACTATTTCAACCAATATGGCGGGACGCGGAACGGATATTCTTTTGGGCGGCAACCCCGAGTTTATGGCAAAACGGCGTATGAGAGAGCTTGGATACAAAGACGAGATAATAGAAGCCGCCACCTCTTACGCGCATACGGACGACCCCGAAGTCCTAGCGGCAAAAGCCGAATACAAAAAGCATTATGACGCGTTTTTTGCCCAGACCCAAAAAGAAAAAGAAGAAGTAATCGCCCTAGGCGGCTTGAGGGTTATAGGCACCGAACGCCACGAGTCGCGAAGAATAGACAACCAGCTACGCGGCAGGGCGGGCAGACAGGGCGATATCGGCTCTTCTATCTTTTATTTGAGCATGGAAGACGACCTTATCAGGTTGTTTGGCGGAGACAGGATGAAGCGCATAGCCGAAATGTTTAGGCTTGACGACGACACACCCCTTGCTATGAAGATGCTTACAAGACGCATAGAAGGCGCCCAAAAGACCGTGGAGGGCAGGAACTTTTCTATAAGGCGTTATGTCTTGGAATATGACAACGTAATGAACACCCAAAGAACAATTATATACTCCCAGCGCAATAAGGTTTTGATGGGCGAGAGCGTGCATGACGAGATAATGGAAATGATAAGACATCAAGCCGAAGTCATAACCGAGTTCCACGCCGATCGCGCTGTGGACTGGCAAGAATGGGATATTGAAAGCTTTAATAAGGATATTGAGCGGTATCTATTGCCAAACGAAAAAGAGTTTTTGACCGAAGAAAGACTGTCCAAATGGGATGTTGACGATATCATTGACAACTTAATATCCGAGATGACCGATTATTACTATAAAAAAAGAGAAATAGCAAAAGAGTCGGGCATTAACTTTGACGAGGTCGAGCGCGTGGTGCTGCTTAGGGTGGTGGATTCGCAATGGATGGAGCATATAGACGCTATGGATGTGCTGCGCCGCGGCATCAGCTTAAGAGCCTACGGTCAGGAAGACCCCGTGATCGCCTACAAAAAAGAAGGCTTTGAGATGTTTGACGAGATGATAGAGCGTATCAAAGAACACACCGTGCAGTTTCTTATGAGAGTCAATATAGAACAAGCGCCCGTAAGACGCGAACAGCAAAGAGTGGAACTAAGGGCGACTCGCGGCGGCGGGCTTGCGGCGCAAAGAGCCAACAGCACGCCCCAAAAAGCTCAACCAGCCATTTCCCAAAAAGAAGTGGGCAGAAACGAGCCCTGCCCTTGCGGAAGCGGCAAAAAATATAAAAACTGCTGCGGAAGCAATGTTTAATTATTAAAAACAGGAGAAAAAGATTATAATGATAAAGCTAGAAACCGTAAAATCCGAACTAACACAATGCCGAACAACCCTTCAGGCGATTGGAGACTCTCTTTGACTTAGCCAAGCTTCAAAACGAGATAGACGGGTTGCTCAAACGGCAAAGCCAAGAGGATTTTTATAAGAATTTAAACGAAGTCAAAGAAGTCAACCAAAAACTAAAAATACTGCAAGACAAAGTCAATAGTTATAAAGATATAACCGCTCGCGCGGACGAGATTGAAGAGTTGATAGAGCTAGCCGAAGCCGAAGAAGACGAGGCTTTGGCGGACGAGATTATAAAAGATTTTGAGATTTTAAAAAAGGATATTGAAAAGCTTAATCTAAAAACGCTGTTAAAAGGCGAGTATGACGCGCATAACGCGATTATAACGCTTCACGCCGGCGCGGGCGGGACGGAAGCGCAAGACTGGACCGAGATGCTGTATCGAATGTATTCGCGTTACGCCGAAAAAAACAACTTTGCCGTAAAGGTCATAGATTATTTAGAAGGCGACGGCGCGGGGATAAAAAGCGTTACATTCATAGTGGAAGGTTCTAACGCTTACGGTTATCTAAAAGCCGAAAAGGGCGTTCATAGATTGGTAAGGATTTCGCCGTTTGACGCCAATTCCCGACGCCATACATCTTTCGCGTCCGTGGAAGTCGCGCCCGAGATTGAGCAAGACACCGATATAGAGATTAAGCCCGACGAGCTTAAGATTGACACATATAGAAGCGGCGGCGCGGGCGGTCAGCATGTCAACAAGACCGAGTCGGCTGTGCGCATAACGCATATTCCTACGGGCATTGTCGTCCAGTGCCAAAACGAGCGTTCCCAAACCCAAAACAAAGAAACGGCTATGAAAATGCTGATTTCCAAGTTGGTGGAATTAAAAGAGCGCGAAAACCAACAAAAAGCCGAAAGCCTAAAAGGTGAAATCAAAAAAATAGAATGGGGCAGCCAAATCCGCTCGTATGTGTTTTGTCCCTATACATTGGTCAAGGACCATCGCACAGGCTATGAGGACTCCGATGTTCAGGCTGTTATGGACGGCGAAATTGACGAGTTTATAAACGATTATTTGAGAAAAACGCAATGATAAAAAAAGAACAAAACGATATTTTGACGCTAGGCATAGAGACCTCTTGCGACGAAACCAGCGTCGCCGTAGTCAAAAACGGCCGCGAGGTTTTGAGCAATATTATCTCAAGCCAGATAGACATTCACAAACGCTTTGGCGGGGTTGTTCCCGAAATCGCGTCCCGAAATCATACAATGGCTATTATTAATGTTTTGGATCAAGCCTTAACGCACGCCAATGTCAAGTTAGACGACATTGACGCCGTAGCGGTGACTTACGGCGCGGGGCTTGTGGGGGCGCTATTGGTTGGAGTGAGCGCGGCAAAGGCGATAAGTTATCTTTTGGACAAGCCGCTTATCGCCGTCAATCATATAAGGGCGCATATCGCGGCTAATTATCTTAACGATTCCGACCTTGCCCCGCCTTTTTTGTGCGCCGTTGTAAGCGGCGGGCATACCGAGCTTGTGGATGTCAAAGATTACACTCATTATGAGATTTTGGGCTCTACCTTGGACGACGCGGCGGGCGAGGCTTTTGACAAAGTGGCGCGGACGCTGGGGCTGGGCTATCCGGGGGGCCCTGAAATAGACAAACTCGCCAAACAAGGTAAAAATAATATAGAATTTTTTAAAACGGCAAAAATTATCAGCGACGATTATAACTTCAGTTACAGCGGGCTAAAAACCGCTGTGATAAACTACCTGCACAACGCCCGACAAAGAGAGCAAGAAATAAATATCAACGATGTATGCGCTTCTTTTACTTATTACGCTTTGGAGCCTATTGTCCAAAAAGCTTTTGACGCGGCGCGCGAGCTTGGCTATGAAAACATAGCTTTGGCGGGCGGCGTGGCGGCAAATAGTTATCTAAGGCAGCGCTTCGATGAAACAGGCAAAAAATACGATATCAATGTTTATGTCCCAAGCCTAAAACTGTGCACGGACAACGCGGCTATGGTCGCATCTATGGGATATTATAATTTTATTAACAAAGTCAATATAGCGGATTTGACGCTAAACGCCGCGCCCTCGTTATGAAAAAAATTAAAGATTGGCTGATAAAAAC
>DUVY01000088.1 GCA_012840805.1 Clostridiales bacterium
ACTATTATAAGCGGCTTCAAAATTTTGGAATATTGACCTAGTATGGCAAAACTCGCCAAATCCACGGCGTGAGCGAAAGGGAAGATATACGCTATTGTCACAAAAGCGCCTTTCATTATCCGCAAAGGAAAAAACATTCCGCCCAAGATTACCGCCAAATTTACTATTAACGAGGCAATCCCGCCCACCGCCTTATCTGAAAACAAACAGCCTATTAATACGCCCAAAGAAATAAACATAACGGCTGAAGGAAACAAAACGACTATCGCCAACAAAAGATTAAGGCTAAACTTAAGACCAAAAAATAACGCGGTCAAAAAACAAATTAAGACCTGAGTCAACGCGATAGGTATCATAGGAAGCACATATCCAAAGATAAAGTCGTTATTAGTCATAGGCGTAGTCCTAAGGCGGACGATAAAAGACGATGTTCGGTCTTTGGAGATAAGCATGCCCGTAAACAAAGTCAAAAATGAAAAACCAAAAATACTAATACTCGCCGAGAGACTGTTGATTTCAAATTGCGGAGTCGCCTCCAAAGATTCTAGCCCTATACTCAAAATCATAACCTGAAAAAATAACAGCAATACCACAGGAAACCCTATCATAAACACAAGACTCAACGGGTCCCTTATAATCTCTTTTATATTTCTCTTGCAAAATGCCAGCGTTCTCATATCAAACCCCCGTAGCCAAAGTCACAAAAGCCTCTTCAAACTTATCGGTTTTTGCCATTGTTTTTAATTGGGCGACTGTTCCTTGGGCAACTAACCTGCCTTGCGCCATAATCCCGATTCTATCGGCTAAGCTCTCCGCTTCTTCCATATAATGCGTGGTCAAAATAATAGTAGTCTTGCCCTTTAGGCTGTCAATGAGCCGCCAAAGCTCCCGTCGCGCCAAAACATCCAGTCCCAAAGTCGGCTCGTCCAAAAACAGCGCTTTTGGGTCGCCCACAAGCGCCATAGCGATTGAAAGACGCCGTTGGTAGCCGCCCGATAATGTCTTGGCTCTTTTGTTTTTAACTTGGGTTAGAGATAATTTTTGAATTATTTCATTAACTCGTTCTTGAGCTTGAGTTTTTTGAAACCCATAAATATTCGCCATAAATTCTATATTTTCTTTAACAGATAGATTGGGCGCAATTGCGGTTTCTTGCGGCGATACGCCTATATTTTGTTTTATCGCTTGACTGTCTTTTGGGGCTTCATACCCTAAGACCCAAACCTTGCCTTGCGTGGGAGTTATCAAGCAAGAAAGCATCTTGATTGTCGTGGTCTTGCCCGCGCCGTTTACGCCCAGTAACGCGTATAACTCGCCTTGATTGATTTCCAAAGACAAGTCATTTACGGCGACAAGATCCTTAAAAGTCTTTGTTAAATTTTGAGTTTTTATGGCAATCACTATTATATCCTTTTGGAAGCCGGCTTTTTCAATGTCTTAGCTTTTTATACGCTCAAATTATATCAAATAAATATTTATTCGTCCAATTAATGACTGTTTTGCCCTAAAATTACCCAAAGCTTTTGCCCTTTAATAATTTTTGCCCAAAAACCGCTTTAACTTGCGCCAAACTTAGTAAGCTATGCGCCTATAGGTTTATAAAAACTTTCTATCGGCGCGTTACGCTCAAGAAAAATCACTTTTGGTTATATAAACTTTCTATCAAATCCGACCGCCCTTAAAAAAGCTCTCGCTATTAGCATACTGCCTATCGGACCGGAATGCACTCTGTCCCATTGAATATAAGCGGGATAGCGATATTTTAGATATTGATCAAACTCCTCTTGCAAATCAACGCATAATAGATTATGCCGCCTCGCTAACTCTTTTACTATTTCCCCGTATTCATCCATTCTCTTTCGCATCAAGTCTTGTTTATTAGGCTCAATATAATACGGCGTCATCAAAATCATTCCTTTTACTTTATCTTTGGTTAATTCTATCATTTTTTCAAGGTTTTGGCGGTATTCTTGGGGTCCTATATGCCCATAAAAACAATGCGGATTGTCAAACTGCCGCCAAACATCGTTTGCGCCGATACAAACCACGACATAATCGGGATTTAGATCCAAAACATCGGTCTGCCAGCGCTCAACCAAATCCCTTGAAGTATTGCCCGAAACGCCTGTATTGATTACGCGATAAATGTTTTCGGGATAATATACATTAAGCAAGGTGTCTATCTGGAGCACATACCCGTTGCCAAGGGCTTCTGCTTTGCCTTCGCCTATCGGTCTTTTCCTGCCCGCGTCCGTTATGGAATCGCCCGTAAACAATATAGCTTCTTTATCCTTAAATATCATAAAAAACTCCTTAATCTTTGGTAACTTAAAGTATTATATCACATAAATTTAAAAACGTTAAAACTATCAAAATATTTTTGTTTGGGTTTAGTATTAAACTAAAAAAACGGCTATTTTAGCCGTTTTTCCTATCCTTAACTTGTTACGCCAACAACATTCTGTCTGTGGCGAAATAACCGCCGGCGCTTTGTTCAAACTTCTTTAATAAGTCTTCCACTTTTAACGATTGTTTTTCGGCGCCTTCTGCTTCGTATATAATCTTGCCTTCGTGCATCATAATAAGCCTATTGCCGTATTTTATGGCGTCTTTCATATTATGAGTAATCATAAGGGTAGTAATCTTGCTTTCTTGGGTAAGCTCCAAAGTAAGATGCTGGACAATTTGGGCGGTATTGGGGTCTAGCGCCGCCGTATGCTCGTCTAGCAAGAGCATTTTGGGCTTTTTTAGTATAGCCATCAACAAAGCCAAAGCCTGTCTTTGACCGCCGCTTAACAAGCCAACTTTGGTGGTCATCCTACTTTCTAAACCTAAGCCCAAACGCTTGAGCTGTTCTTCATATAGCTGCTTTTCTTTGGGCGTTATCGCCCAATTAAGCCCGCGAAATTGACCGCGGCGATAAGCTAGCGCGAGGTTTTCTTGAATTTCCATAGACGCGGCTGTGCCCATTAAGGGGTCTTGGAATACCCGACCAAAATATTGGGCGCGCTTATATTCGGGCTTTTTGGTTATGTTGTCGCCATCCAAAATCAACTCGCCATCATCAGCCATATAAACGCCGGCTATGATGTTTAATAAAGTTGATTTGCCCGCGCCGTTGCCGCCGATAACGGTTATAAAATCCCCTTCGTTGACAAACAGGTTGACGCCGTCTAGAGCCTGTTTTTCATTGATAGTGCCTATATTAAAAGTTTTGGATATATTGTTTATACTAAGCATTTATAAAAATTTTAACCCCTGTTATTGTTTTTAACCCGTTTGAAGTTATTGTTTTTGAATAAGCTTTTTATTCTGGGCAAAGCCAAAGCGATTATTACCAATACGGCTGTCAATAGTTTAATATCGTATGGCTCCATTATATTGGCGTAAATTATAAGAGTAATCAAAACTCGGTAAATAACGCTACCCAGAACGATAAAAATCATCTTTGCCCAAAACGGAAACTTTTGGCTCATAAAAGTTTCGCCGATTATTATGGACGCAAGCCCGATAACAATAGCGCCAATGCCCATATTGACATCGCTAAAGCTCTGTTGCTGGGCGACCATTGCCCCGGACAAAGCGATAAGACCGTTGCTTATCATAAGCGCCAATATTTTGGTGTTGTCGGTGTTTATGCCCAGCGCCCTGCACATGTTTTCGTTGTCGCCTGTGGCTCTTATGGCGCTGCCAACTTCCGTGCCAAAAAACCAATACAAAACGGCTATTATTATTCCGACAACCAAAACGCCCAAAATAAGAGTGGCGTAAATCTTAGGAATTTTAAATAAATTTTCAAAATAAGTAATTACCGTGGTAAGCCTGAGCAATGATGTATTAGAAGTGCCCATTATCCTAATATTGATTGAGTATAATCCAATCATTGTCAAAATACCTGACAAGATAGCTGGAATTTTGAGCTTAGTATTAAGTATGCCGGTGCAAAGTCCTGCCAAAGTCCCCGCCAAAAACGCGATAAGACTGGACAGCGCGGGTTCTAGACCTTTGGTAATCAAAGACGCCACAACCGCGCCGCCTAAAGCAAAACTTCCCTCGGCGGTAAGGTCGGCAAAATTTAATATCCTAAATGATATAAAAACGCCGAGCGCCAACAATGCCCATAACAAGCCTTGATTGGCGCCGCCCAATATTGATTGTAAAAGTTGTGCCATAATTATCCTTTGTGTTATTTAAGCTTGATTAACTTTATTTAATACTGAATCAGGTATTGTAAAGTCTATTTCATCGGCTACCGTTTGGTTAATTGAAAGCTCGGGTTCGCCTTCCGCTGTCTCGACAGGCATTTTAGCAATATCAGCGCCTTCTATCAAAATCTTAAAAGCCATTTTAGCGGTCTGCTTGCCTAATTTGTAATAATCAATTCCGTATGTGGCTACGCCGCATTTATCGTTCATTCCTGTCTCTCCGCATACTATAGGAAGTTGTTTGCCGTCTTTATTTAGAGCATGAACTTGATCCGCCCCATTGGCTAATGTGTTATCGGTAGGAATGTATATAGCTTGAACATCATTATCCAAACTGTTATAGGATTGTTGCAAATCATTAATATCTGGAATTCCCTTCTTTACTACCGTAATATCAAGTTTCTCGCAATAATCCTCAACAAGTTCAAGTTGATATAAAGAATTGGGTTCGTCCAAATCGTAGAATACGGCAATTTTCTTAACACCCGGAACAAGCTCTCTTATAAGATCTATTTGATCCTCTACGGGATTGAGATCCGAAGTCCCGCTTACATTAGTCTTGGGCTCATCCCAACTCTCAGTAAGTCCCGCGACGACTGGATTAGTAACC
The DNA here is from genome assembly GCA_012840805.1 of Clostridiales bacterium. Lineage (GTDB taxonomy): Bacteria > Bacillota > Clostridia > Christensenellales > DUVY01 > DUVY01. The sequence goes on from DUVY01000088.1 coordinate 4,816, forward strand.
GCCGTAAACAAAATAGGAATTTCCGTGGTAACGCTGGCGGCGGCTTGAGCCGCGGGAGTAGCGATTGCCAGCATCAAATCAACTTTTTTCGCGACAAAAGTGTTAGCTATTGTCGTGCAATTTCCAAAATCGCCTGAAGCCGATTTGTTAATAAACTCAACGGTTTTACCTTCTTTTTTTAGTAGAGCTTCCAGCTCTTCCCTAAAACCTTTATTAGCCGCGTCCAACGCCACATGGTCGACTAATTGCACTATGCCTATTTTAAAATCGGCTTTTGGTCCGCATCCCGTGACCGCCATACAAGATATACCCATAATCAGGGCGAATAAAAAAGTTATAATTTTTTTCATGCTTTGTTAAATCCCCCAAAGGAATAATATTTTTTCAACTTAATAGTCGTCCATAAAGATAGGTTAATTATATCAATAACTGTTGTTATTCGTCAATTAAATTAATATATACTTTTATCTAATAAATTGCGAAAGTAAATAATTTTTTTGAGCAATTATATCATCTAATGCGTTATGTCACACACGCAAATTGACTCATTTGACCTAGTTTTAGCGAGGCGATAAAACCCATAGTTATTAATGTTTTTATAAGTTTATCTATGTTATTTTCAATTCTATGCTATATTAATTGTCTTTTTGAAACAAATGATACGATTTACTTCTTGAAAACCAATATTTTATATGAAAAGCATAACTTTCTACATTTGTGATTTCACAGTCGCTGGCAAATTCAATACAACCATTTTCTTTAGACCACTGTTAGCAGCGTTGAAGCAACCGCGTAGCAATACCTTTGTTTCGATAATTTTCAATCACAAAAACCCCTTCCATGGGCTACTTTCTGTTCCTTCTACATAATCATGTCGCAGTTGGCGCTGCGCAAACCCGACAAGAATATCCTTATCAAAACATAAAAAAAATACAGCGTCTTTATCTAAAAGCGTTTCTTCCATTTTCTTTTTTAAAATCCGATTTTTTCCGCTTTTCTTATCTTAAATTTGCTCTCCTTGCTTTGCAATATTACAAGCACGGTTTTTCCTATGGCAATTGGGTTAGATATTTTTTCATCTTTTTGTGTTTGATATTGGCTTCCAAAAAATAATCGCCGATAGGCTCGTATCCCAATTTTTCATAGAACTCTATCGCTTGATGCTGGGCGTGAAGCTCCAAAACCGCACAATTATTTTGTTTGGCTATCTCTTCGCAATATTTCATAATAGCCTTGCCCAAGCCCTGTCCTCTGTATTCTTTTTTCACTAAGATTCTGCCCAAGCGCAAAACCTCGCCTTTAACTTTCGCGCGGGCGTATGCCACAAGCGTATCGTCCTTATAAAGACACAAATGCTTATAATTATATTCGTCTTTTTCTATCTCAATTTCGGGGTCAATGCCTTGCTCAATAACAAAGACTTCCAATCTCAAATCCCTAATCTCTTGATTAATATCATCCAAACAAACATACCTAAACATAATAAAAACCTACAAATAATTTAATAGTAAAATTATAAATCATAGCGCCCAAAAAACAAAGCAAAAAAATAATCTAGCTATAAGACAATAAAAAGCGACCAATAAATGCAAAAAACCTTACGACCTAACTTTTTTTTGAAAAATACAATAAATAACCGCGGCGCCCCGACTTATACGCGCTCGCAAATGTGTTTTGTCGTCATCTGTTCCAAAAAACCCCTATCTAACCCAAACCAAGACGCGAAAGTCGCAAACGCGCCTTGCCTGTTAACTACCAAAAAGTTGCCTATCTAAACCCCGACCATAACGCGCGCGGCAAAAAAAAGAAAACGCCCTTTAATAATTTCAATATGTGAAAACATTGAGTTTTGTGTAGAAAAGTTAGGCTCGCCCGCTCTAATTAATACCAAAAAGGTTGCCTCGTTTAGCGGGTTAAAGAGGCAACCTTTCTTGAACTTAATTAGGTTAATATATTATTTTTTATAACGCGTAACAGACCACGCCAAGACAGTCATCAAAGCCAAAATCACGGCGTTGTTTTTGCCTTTACAGCCTTTACAGCCTTTTTCTTTTGTTTCGCCGTTTTCATCGTCAACCTCAGCCATATTTGTATACTCTTCCTCAAATCCGTCGTATGATATCTCGCCTAATGACGAAACGGTCACATCAAACACAGCTTTTTGTCCGCTTTCCGAAATCGCCGTAATAGTGGCTTCGCCCTCGCCCATCGCGACAACATTGGCATTAACAACGCCGTTATCGCTGGGCACATCGTGTCCGCTAATGTCCGTATAAACAACCGAATTATCGGACGAATAAAATGTTATTTTCTCGGCGGTATCGACGGGCGTAATCTTTACGGCGATTGGTTCTTCGGTTTTTTGACCGTCCAAAGAAACCTTATCTTTACCATCAATCTCAACTTTTGTTACATTATTTGATGACCCGCCGTCCCCCGCCTTAAATACCACATCGCTTAAAGTAAAGGTAACGGTTATTTTTTTCGGATTAGTAACCGCGGTAAAGTTAAGGACATATTCGCTGACTGTAACTTCGCTTACTGCCGAACCGTCCCACGCGTTAATCGGGTCGTTAGTGTCAAAAACTTTGTTATCTTTAATTGCGGATTTTGGTTCAGTGATTGTGATTGTAAGATCGGTTTCGTCAACCGCGATAGAATTATACAAAATTTTGCCGCTAGTCAATAAATTAGGTTTTTCTTTCAAATCTTTTATAAAAATCGCGCCTAGATTTTTAAGATATTTGACGCCTTTGGTTTTCGCCTCTTGCGATAAATGCTCGTCGCAATCAAAACTCAAAGTATAAACACCATCGCCTACAATCTGCGTCGTTTCGCCTAATTCATTAGAATAATAGCCGTTTTCTTTATCATTGTAATATATATATAAGCCCACAGAAAGATCATTGTCCTCTGTAATAGTCTTGACGACTACCTTTACCGTTTTTGTAAGCCCGCTGGTCGTGGTTATTGATATATAAGCCGCGCCATCGCCAACACCGACAATTTTGCCAAATTTGTTGACTGTCGCTATGTTCGGGTTAGAGGATTTGAATCTCACAATCTCGCCATTTTGGGCGGGCGTTAATGCCACATCGATTGAGGCGGTTTCGCCCGGCTCCAAAATATACAATTCTTTGTCCGTAGCGATATCTGTCGCCGGTCTTTTGAGCGTTCGATCGGGATAAACCGTTACCTCTATTTGCTCAGCTACCGAGCCGCTTTGCGAGAACGCCGTTATTGTCGCTTTGCCTATGCCCTTAGCCCTTATAAAGCCGTTATATACGGTAGCGACCGTAGGGTCCGAAGTCTTCCACAAGACCACATCGTTAGTGTCGGCAGGCGTCAAATTAACCGTAACATTTTTCGCCATACCGGGCTTTAACGCCAAAGATGTATCCGACAAGGTTATATCTGTGATTTCTTTTATAGTCGCGGCTCTAGAGTTAGTGGCATACACATATCCCGCCGTAGATAATACGGAAAAATCTTTTAGATTTTGTCCTTCGCGCCTGACAAAATAGCCTCTCATTATGGCTTCGGTAATTTTTTCGTTCCAAGGTTTGCACTCTTTTCGGTCTATGACCCTAAACTTATCGGCGGCGGGCTTTCCTGCCTCATAAGCTCCGTTATTGTCCCAAACGCAAGCCACCACATTGCTAAGGTATGACAGCTTGTAAACTACCTCAAAATAATGCGCTCTGCCCTTTTCGTTTTTGCCATTGTCAACAGCGCCATGCTCGCCGAATAATACCGGAATGCCTTTGGAGGTGAAATTGTCATACATTTTTTGAAATTTTTGCTTCCATTCGTTTACTTTTTGGCTTGAAAAATCATTTACGTTTCCACTCATACCAAATTCACTATCATAATCGTGGAAGGAAACCATAATTCTGTTTTCATCGTTATATTTATCTTGGGGCAGTTTAAACTTATTGGCGGGATTTAGCGCGGCGTCCAAATTAGTGTATCTGCCCGCGCAGACAAGCCATCTATGCTTATTGTTTTCGCCCGTTTCGCGCACGGTGTCCACAAATATTTGGTTGCATTCGCCTATAATCTCAAAGTCATAAGGATAATTGTCATTGGTTACCCATACCTCGTTCATCGCCTCAAAGATCAAATGCTCGTCATAATATTTGAAACGCTCGGCGATTTGACGCCACAAAGCATTATACTTTGCTTTGACCGCCTCCAACTGGTCGCCAGCAAGAGTCAAATTAAACCAGCCGCCGCCATCGTGAACGCCGTCATGGTGCATATTGACTACCACATACATATCTTGACTTATGGCATAGTCCACAATGTCTTGAACGCGACTAATCCACGCCTCGTCAACTTTGTAGTCATTGTCATCGTCAATTTTTTGGCCCCAAGTTACGGGAACTCTTATGGTGTTAAATCCCATATCGTGAACGGCGTCAATTAATCTTTGGGTAGTAATATCGCCTTGCCAAGCTGTCTCGCTGGGCATCATTCCTGTATGTCCGTCCATAGTGTTGCCTAGATTCCAGCCCGCGCCCATTTCTTGAACAATCTGCTGCGCTGACAAATCCCTAAAGGGCAACGCCCTAATTCCCGCGCGGCTTTGGGTTTGTTCGCTTGATTGGACGAAATTAAAATTAACAGTCGCCAAAGCCGATAGCATTATTATCGCGATTACCAAACATAAATTTTTTATTATTCGCATTATTCCTCTCCTTTTTTAACAAAAAAAACTTAGTATCTTAAAACTACAAAAAGTTTTACGCTTTAAGATATTAACAAAAAAAATAAGATTGTTTTAGCTGCTTATCAAGCTGATTCTTTGTCCAATCGTTAAAAAACTATATTTAACAGTAATACCAAATCCATAAGGGCGCTAAATCAAGACCTGGATTTTATTTTAGCCAAATATTCAACCACCCTCTATGTGTTTTTTAATTGGGCTGTAAAATAGCGCATTTTACAGCCCAATTATTTTATTTAAAGCGATTAACCCGAAGGCGAACCATACTTATCGGGATATAATTCTTGTTGCATACGCCATTTTATCGCCGCTTCGTTTTCGCTCCATTCTTTGCATTGGTCATAACCTAAGTCTTTACAATCCGCTATCATTTTGGAAACTAGATAATTAAATTCGCCTTCATGTTCGGCATACATTGCCTTCCAAGTAAGCTCTTTTAACTTCGCCGAGACTTTGGTCCATACCAATTCTAATTCGTCGTCGCGCACGCTTTCCGAATAATTAATGGCGGGACAAACTGTATAATTTTCGCGCTTTCTCATATACTCTTCTTCGGTTGTGCTTTCAGCCCATTCGCGCCACGCGGCTTCAACATCGCATCTTGGCTCGCCGCGCTCTAATTTCCAGCTCTTATCGTTATATGTTTCTCCGTTAGAATCGGGATTGACAACATCTCTTGCCCAAGTGGTGTTGTTGATTTGCAATTTGCCGTCATTAAAGTTGGAGCTTAGCTCATAAGTCTTGCCCGACCAAGGAGATTTCCATATTTTGCCGTTAAGAAGCGTTGTGGGGTCGTCAGCGCATTTTCTGCCAAATTCGGTAAAGTATGTATTGCCGTCTTTATCATAATCCCAAATTAATCCCTGAAGACCGTTAAAGTTATACATAGAGCC
>DUVY01000089.1 GCA_012840805.1 Clostridiales bacterium
CGCGGCTTATCGCGAAATATCCAAAGCGGCGGCGTATTTGGACTATGGTATGCTCTAGCTTTTCGGCTTTTTGTTCTCTTGCGGCGCTTTTGAAAAAATCTAGCTGTTGAGGGCAATCGGCGTGGAAAAGATCGGATACTGTCAAGCTGACATTGCGCGCGGGCTTGTCAAAATCATAGTTTTCAAACAAACCCATAGCCGTCTTTATAATCTTAGACGACAAATATGTCGGCTCTTGTATTTTGGTTTGATTTGACCAATAGCGCATGTCAATATCTTGTATCCCAAGATGGATACATTGACCTTTTAAATTCTGTTCCCTTAGGCGTCTTGCTACGCTCTCGGCAAGCACGGTTATAATCATTTTAACATCGTCAATCGTATTAAGATCTCTTATCGTGGTTGTGCTGTTTCCCACTGATTTTATCGTAGGCTTCAGCCAATTGGGTATTACCGGCGAATTGTCAAAGCCGTTGGCAAAAATCCAAAGATACTCGCCCCATTTGCCCAAATGGTTTTTTAACAGATTGATATCGGCATTGGCGATATCGCCGATAGTTTTTATGTTAAGTTTGAATAGTTTCGCCTTAGTGGCGCGACCTACATAAAGCAAATTATCCGCCGAAAGAGGATATATTCTGCGCTTGTAATTTTCTTTTGAGATAAGCGTTATCGCGTCGGGCTTTTTCATGTCCGAGCCAAGTTTGGCGTATATCTTATTCCAAGAAACGCCGATAGAAACTGTAACGCCCAATTCATCTTTTATACGCTGCCTAATTTCTCTAGCTATTTTTAGCCCGCTTCCTTTGATTTTTAAGCTTTGGGTCACGTCAAGCCAGCACTCGTCAATCCCAAACGATTCCACCTTATCCGTATAGGACTTATAGATATTATGGGCAAGGTCAGAAAATTTTAGGTATAAAGAAAAATTGGCGGGCACTATTACAATGTCTGGGCATTTATTTTTGGCTTCCCAGATAACATCGCCCGTTTTCACGCCAAATCGCTTAGCGATATAATTTTTCGCCAAAACGATTCCGTGCCTAAGCTCAGGGTCGCCGCAAACGGCAACGGGCTTGTTCCTTAACTTAGGATTATACAGACATTCAATTGAGGCGTAAAAATTATTTAAATCAGAATGTAAAATTACCCTGTCCATAGCAAATCTAAACAAATGTTCTAACATTAGTTTAGTTTATGCGCGCCAAAATGTCAATATGATTTAAAATTTTTAGCATGTAAATTTTTGGTAAAAAATTAAAAAAACAATGTCTTGAGATTAAATTTCTGAAAAAAGCATTTTTATAAAATCGCCGAAAAATTTTTTAATTTGTTGGAAATGACATTGACGGTAACATAACAGACGCCGTTTTGGTCAAAATTGATGTCTAATTGAAGATTGTCAACATCCATATAATTATTAAACAATAAAACCAAATCGCTTTTTAACACTTCGCCCAGCCTTACGGATGAAGGGCTGACTTTGTCCACAGTCAGCACTCTTTTTAGTCTTTTGACCGCTAATTCTTTTTTTTGCTTGCTCATGCCCTATCCCATCCTTTTTAGATTGCGTTTGATTTTGCCCAATACGCCCTTAAATTTGGAGGTACAATCATACATTTTTTGGGTTCCATAATGAAGGTTATGCGCCAAAATATCAAACGCTTTTTGGGCTTCTGATCCGCTTTTTAGGCGCGCGCCCATAGATGTATAAGCCGATATGTCGTCGCTCTCGGGCACAACGCCCAATGGCATAATGCCCAAAAGCTCTATAATGTTGTCTATGTCCAGCATTTCATAATTAAGTATTAGGTCGCCTCTAACCCTGTTGATAATCAAAGACATGCTGCCTATCATATAATTGTTAAGAATGGATACCACTTTGTCGGCGTCCCTTATTGACGAGATATGCGGCGTCGTCACTATGATAGCCTCGTCCGAGGCGGCTACCGCCCTATGAAATCCTACTTCTATCCCCGCGGGACAATCTAACAAAATATAATCAAAACTCTCCGCAAGACAATTGACGATATATTTTATATTGGCGCCTGTGATTTTTTTGGCTGCTTGACCGTGAGACGCCAGCGTGCATAAGTTGTCATACATAGCGTCAGGAATTAGCGCTTGTTTGACTCTGCATCTGTTTTCAATGACATCAATAATGTCATAGACAATTTTATTTTCTATGCCCATTGCCACATCAAGATTGTTAAGACCTATATCCGTGTCAATTAACACGGTCCTAAGTCCCATCTTGGCAAGCGACATACCTAAATTGGCGCAGACGGCGGTCTTTCCCACGCCGCCCTTGCCCGAACAAATCACTATCTTGCGCGCCATACCCACCTCAAAAGACTTGGTCTTAATACAAAATCATTATATATTTTTAAATATTAATCGTAAAGGCGGTTTTTGTAAGATAATGTCATTCGACAAAAATATCAAATACTTCCCCTAAACCAAAATTTATTTTTAATAACGCTCTAAACATAGGCTTAGAAAAAATTATAAAAGCTTATTCTTAATCCGCAAAAAGAATGAATTGGGCGCTAAAAATAATAAAAAATCAAAAAGCCGTATTTAATTATACGGCTAAATTTTCATTGAATTAAAGAAATATTTATATTATTTGTAAATTCCTCTAACGCCGGTAAAAATTGAGGCAAACAAAGCTATCGCGAAGATTACTATCATTATTATAAGATTAACCATTGCCCTTTTGAACTCGGGCGAACGGGGATTGTTTTTTATCATAGTAATGATAGACATCATTATGCTCGAAAACGCGCCCGCGGCATAGATTGAAAACGCTATAACTAGGGTCAATTGAGATTGAAAAATCAGACCAAAGATAAGCGCGATTGAGCACGCGATTATAATTAAACCGACAAGTTGTCTTAATCCAAAGTTTCTAAAATACTCCGCCAAAAAATTGCTTTTTCTTCTGCGTCTTCTTGCTTTCGCTCTTTCCATTGTTAGCTCCTAAAATTAATTATCTAAGCCAGCCCAAAAGATAAAATACAGCTATTATAATAACGCTTATCACATAAATAACGAACCATACCTTACGGTCTTTGCCGCTTTGAGCGTTTACCCATTCATACGCAAATATAATCGCGAAGAAAAGCGCTATTAATGTTATGATTTTGGTTATTATGTTGATTAGGTTTTCAAAATTGGTAAACTCACCCAAAAAATAGTTTAGCAAAATAAGCGCAGCGAGCACTACCACCGCTATCATTGATAATCCGTTCAAAAACCTTTTGTTTTGGGCCATAAATTTTTACCTCTTATTATTTATTTCCCCTACTGCCCGGCTTTATTAGAGGAATGCCTTGCTCGCAGATAGGGCATTGGTCGGGCTCATAGGAAGGTATATCCATACTTATCAAAGACTCAAACCTAACCCCAAAATCGACTTTGCCGCCGCTTCTGTCCACTATCGCGCCTACGCCTACGACTTCGCCGCCCAAATCTCTTACAAGCTCGATTACTTCCTTAACAGACCCGCCCGTTGTAACCACGTCCTCGGTCACTAAGACTTTGGTTCCTTTGGGGATAGCAAAACCTCGTCTTAATTCCATTTTGCCGTTGACGCGTTCGGTAAAGACATTTTTGCATTTTAGGTAACGCGCCGCCACATACCCCATAATTATTCCGCCAATCGCAGGGCTTGCTACAACATCAATATGTAACGAGCGAAATTTTTTGGCTAGTTCAGAACAAAGTTTTTCAGAATGAGCGGGATTGACAAATAACTTAGCGCATTGCATGTATTGGTCGCTGTGTCTTCCGCTGGTTAGCAAAAAATGACCTTTTAGCATCCCGCCCGACTCTTCAAAAATACTCAAAATCTTTTCTCTAGATATCATTGATTTAGTTTTTACCTCGCTTTTAAATCGCCCACAATTGTATTTACATCCTGTATTTTACAGTCGGCCATTAGTTTTGTCAAGCCGTCAAGAAGCGTAACCGGCGCGTAAGGGTCCATAAAATTATATGTTCCTACTTGCACAGCGCGCGCTCCGCAAAGCATAAATTCCAAAATATCTTGGGCGCTGGATATGCCGCCCATTCCTATTATGGGAATTTTGACGGTATTATAAACCTGCCAGACCATTTTGAGCGCGATGGGCTTGATAGCCGGTCCCGAAAGACCGCCGATTGTGTTAGCCAAAATGGGCTGTCTTGTGTATATATCCACCGCCATTCCGCTTACCGTATTAATTAACGATATGGCGTCCGCGCCGTAATCTTCCGCCGCTTTCGCGTTTTGGGTAATATCTTCTACATTGGGGCTTAATTTGACTATTAAGGGCTTTTTGCAATATTTTCTTACGCTGCCGACTACATTTTTTATGGATTCGGGTCTTGTGCCAAAAGCCATACCGCCCTCTTTTACATTAGGGCAAGAAATGTTAAGCTCAACCATGTCTATGTCGCAATCGCTTACCGCCTCGGCAAGGCGGCAATAGTCTTCTACCATGTTTCCTGCTATATTGACGATAACCACAGTATCCAATGTTTTTAGGTAAGGCAATTCATATTTTACAAAATCCTCAAAGCCAGGGTTTTGTAGTCCTACGCTGTTGAGCGAGCCCATAGGCGTTTCGGCGATTCTAGGCGTGGGATTGCCCAGCCTTTTTTCGTAAGTTAGTCCCTTGGTGCAAAAGCCGCCCCAAATATTGACATCGTAAAAATCTTGATATTCCCTGCCAAATCCAAAAGTCCCGCTTGCCGCTATCAAAGGGTTTTTGAATTCTATGCCGCAAACATTAACCGATGTTTTCATAACGCCACCTCGTCCAGCTTAAATACGGGCCCGTCAATGCACACTCTTAGGTTTTCTATGTTGTTGCCCTTTTTGACTTGGCATGTGCATACCAAACAAGCGCCCACGCCGCAGCCCATGCGCTCTTCCATAGACACATAAACGGGAATCTTGAAATTGGCTTTTTTTACTTCTTTTAACATAGGTATTGACCCGCAGACCAATACGGCGTCAAAATTGTTTGTTTCTAAATCGTCTTTTAGGGCGTCAATAGAAAATCCGCAAGAGCCAAAGCTGCCGTCTTCAGTAGTAAAACAAATCTTTTTGGATAGCTTATTGAATTCGTCATATAATATCACATCGTCGCGGGATTTAAAGCCCATATAAGAACAAAACTCTATCTCGGGATAAGTGTTAATTACAGGCAAAAGCGGAACAACGCCCAATCCGCCGCCAAGTAGAGCTACTTTTTTGTATGTTTTAGGCAATACAAAACCGTTGCCCAAAGGCAGCATAGCTTTTAGGCAGTCGCCTTTTTTCATCTTGGAAAGAATGCGCGTCCCTTCGCCTACCACGGCGTAAACTATGCTGCAATAATTCGCTGTCATTTCCAAAATTCCCAAAGGCCGTCTCAAAATCTTACACGGCACTTGCAAATGCAAAAATTGACCGCCTATAAAACTGGGCAATTGTTCTTGACAGCTAAACTCGGTCTTAAAAACATCGCGAGCAATCTGGTTGTTGCTGATTATTGTCAAATTATAGTCTTTCATTTTATAACCTTATTTAAATCGTCTTTCATATCAAGGCAAGCGTTATACGCGGCTTCTGAATAATCCATGCCCTTGTATTTTTCTTTTTTATACGCGCAGATTATTCCGCGCGAAGAGTTTACAATCGCGCCCAGACCGTTTGAATCAAAGCACACTTTTAAGTCTTCAGCGGAGCCGCCTTGCGCGCCATAGCCGGGCGCTAAGAAAAACACGCTGGGATATAACTGTCTTAAGACTTTGGCTTGTTTGGGATGCGTTGCGCCTACCACCGCGCCCACCTTAGAAAAGCCGTATTTGCCGATTAAATCCTGACCGAGATCGCTTATAAGCTGACCTACATGCTGATAAAAAGGCTTGCCTGTGGAAAGCTCTTGGTCTTGTAATTCGGCGCTGGAAGGGTTGGAAGTCTTGACTAGAACGAAGATTCCTTTATCGCGTTCTTGGCAATCTTTTATAAAAGGTTTGAGCCCGTCTGAGCCCAAATATCCGTTAACCGTGATAAAATCGGCTTCAAAGCCTATCAGTCTTTTGCCCTTGATCTCAACGCCGCTAAAATACGCTTTGGAATACGCCGAAGCGGTTGAGCCTATATCGTTTCGCTTTACATCGGCGATTGTGACCATACCTTTTTGTTTAGCGTAAGACAAAGTATCATAAAACGCTTGAATTCCCGCAACGCCTAGCTGTTCGTAATACGCGACTTGAACTTTTACAGCGGGCGCTATCTCAAAAATAGCGTCTATAATATTTTTGTTGAACTCTGTTATTGCCGCGGCCGCTTGTTCTAAAGAATTGATTTTATTTAACATGTCGTCGGGCAAATAGCTTATATCCGTATCAAGCCCGATAACCGAGGGGTTGTTGGTTGTTTTGATTTTTTCAATTAATTTGTCAATCATTAAGCTCTCTCCAAAATCTTGCCGTTATTATAAATAATATTGCCTTCTACTATGGTCATTATCGCCTTCCCTTTGAGTTTCCAGCCGTCAAACAAGCTGTTTTGGGCTTTGGAAAAAGTCTTTTGGGCGTCAAAGATATATTCAATATCAGGGTCAATGACCGTAATATCCGCTATATTTCCTGTTTTGAGTTCGCCCGTATCTTTTAGTTTTAAAATTTTGGCAGGGTTTGAACTCAGAAGCCTTGCCAAATCTATCCAATCAAAGCCTTTTTCTAACAAACGAGTGTTAAGACCTACCGCGCTTTCTAGCCCGATTGAGCCGAAGGCGGCGTTGGCAAACTCAACCTTCTTTTCGTCTATATGATGCGGGGCGTGGTCGGTCGCGAGCGCGTCAATCACTCCGTCTTTTAGCCCTTGGATAAGCGCTTCGTTGTCAAAACTCTCTCTCAAAGGGGGATTGATTTTGGCAAATGTGTTAAAGTTTAGAATTTCTTTGTCCGTAGCAAATAAATATTGCGGACAAGTCTCGGCCGTTATTTTCGCGCCTTGGCTTTTGAAATATCTTATAATCTCTACCGCGCCTTTTGTGCTGACATGGGCGATATGCAACCTCGCATTCATTGATTGAGCGATTATTATATCCCGCGCCGTGCCCGCATCCTCAGCCGCTCTTGGTATGCCTTTTAGTCCCGCGATACTTGCGCTTTCGCCCTCGTGGACATATCCGCCGTCGCTTAAACTCGCGTCTTCGCAATGTGATATTATCAATCCGTCAAAATCTTGGACATACTCAAGCGCCAATCTTAACATACGCGCCGTGGATACGGGATAGCCGTCGTCGCTAAAGGCAATCGCCCCGCTGTCGCTCATCAATCTCATCTCCGCCAAAGTTTGACCTTTTTGTCCTTTGGTAACTGCGCCGATAGGCAAAACTTTGCACAGCCCGCATTCTTCCGCTCTGTATTTTACATACGAAATCAGCGCTGGGTTGTCCAATACGGGATTGGTGTTGGGCATGCACGCGATAGCGGTAAAGCCGCCCGCGACGGCCGATCTAGACCCACTCGCTATGTCTTCTTTATACTCTAGACCCGGCTCCCTTAGATGCGTGTGCATGTCAATCAAGCCCGACAAGACCATTTTGCCGCTTAAATCGTATTCTTGAACGGCTTCGCCCGAGTATTTTTCGCCAATATAAATTATGCGGTTATTCTCGAAAACCAAATCGCCGCGAATGATTTTGTCTTTTAATACTATGTTGCCGTTTTTTAATAATGTTTTCATTATTTTTTTACCTTAAATTTATTATATCAAAGTTTGTTTATTTTACCTATTATCTAAAGAGGTATTACTTTAGCGCCTTTGGGCTGTTCTTTCATAAATTCGTCTAACTTACACGTAAGGTATGCCATAACAGCCATTCTTACCGCTACGCCGTTGGTTACTTGTTCGTTTATATACGAAAATTGGCCGTCTTTTACTTGGGATTCTATTTCGACTCCCCTATTGACAGGACCGGGATGCATTACCAAAACATCTTTTTTGGCAATCTTTAAAAGTTCTTGGTCTATGCCATAATACCTGTGATACTCTCTTATACTTGGAAACATACCATTGTCTTGCCGCTCTAGTTGCAATCTTAAGCCCATAATCGCGTCGGCGTCGGATACGGCTTGCTCTTTGGTTTTGGCGACCGTGACGGGGAAGTTTTCTATATTCGCGGGCATTAAAGTTGCCGGCCCGCATACTGTTACTTTGGCGCCCATAGCGGTAAGTCCCCAGATATTGCTTCTTGCTACCCTAGAATGTTTTATGTCGCCGATTAGCGCGACTTTTTTGCCGACAAAGCTATCCCATTTCTCTTTCATAGTCATCATATCCAATAGCGCTTGGGTGGGATGCTCGTTAAGCCCGTCGCCCGCGTTAATCACAGACGCTTGGACATTTTGCGCCAAAAGTTTGGCCACGCCCGAACAGAAGTGCCTTATTACCAATATATCGGCTTTCATACTGTCCAAAGTCTTACCTGTGTCAATAAGGTTTTCGCCCTTTTTTACCGAAGAAGAGTTGACCGAAAGCTTGATTAAATTGGCGCCCAAAACTTTGGCGGCTTGGTCAAAGCTTGAACTTGTTCGCGTGCTTGGCTCGTAAAACATCAAAAAAACAGACTTCCCATTGAGTAGAGAAATCTTTTTTTGATTGCTTAATAATACTTTTTTCATCTTGAAGGCGCCGTCCAAAATTTTGGTTATGAGCTCGGCTGAGACGCCCTTTAATCCTATTAAATCCTTTTTATCCATTGCTTTTAAATATTTTTTTTGTTTTTTCGGTATCTTTAGACTGTTCAATTGGTTGGGGAGTTATTCTCAATCCGTTTACTTTGCGTTGTCTGATAAGTTTTCTAGTCATATTTTTGTGCCTGAAGTTCATTTGAAAAAACCGCTCCTAATTTTTCTTATCAATAATAAAAAAGGTGCAAAAGCTGTTACTTTTGCACCTTGTTTCCCCTTTTTATAAAGCCGTTGTTATCAAAAAAGATTAAGCAAAATTTATACGCTATACGCATTGTTGAATCTCCGCTTCTTTTTATTTAATATAGCATTTTTTGCTAATTTTGTAAAACGATTGTCTTGAGTTTTTGCAAAATCGCTTGAAAGTATTCGGGGATTTCTTGGCAAAAACACATCCGCTTATTTTGAGTAGGGTGGTCAAATTCTAGTCTATAAGCGTGTAGTAATTGACCTTTTAGCTCCTTAAATTCCTGATTTTTGAATCCATAAACATTGTCGCCCACTATGGGATGACCTAAATATTTGCAATGGACTCGTATTTGGTGCGTTCTGCCCGTGCCCAATTTAAATTCGGCAAATGTATGCTTTGGGAATCTCTCTAAGACCTTATAATATGTTATCGCGTATCTGCCCTTAGGGGCGTCTGTGGCAATAAACTTTTTTCGGTCTTTTTTATCCCGAATAATATTTTTTTCAACCGCGCCGCTGTCTTCTTTTAATACGCCTTGTATTAGCGCCCTATAAACTCTAAGCGCGGACTTTTGCGCCATTTGTTCGGCTAGTCTTAAATGGGCATAATCGTTTTTTGCCACAACCATAAGCCCCGAGGTGTCCTTGTCAAGCCTGTGCACTATTCCGGGTCTTGTTGGGTCGGCGCTTAGCGAACTAAAATGATACATCAAAGCGTTTGCCAAAGTGCCGCTACTAACGCCCGCGCCCGGATGGACCACCATGCCCTGCGGCTTATTAATGACCGCCAAATCTTTGTCTTCATAAATGATTTCTATGGGAATATTTTGGGGAATTAATTGTGTTTCGGGCTCGTCGGGAATGCTGATCTCTATCGCGTCGCCCGCGCGCAGACTTTTGCCTGATTTGACTTTTTGACCGGCGACTAATATATTGCCGGCGTCTATTATTTTTTTTATTTGGGAACGAGTTATATCTAAAATTTCGGTAAGAAAAACATCCAGCCTATCGTTATCTTTTTCGGCGATAATAATTTGTTTGTTCATTTTGATATTTTATTCTTCCAAGGCCGTTTCTTTATCGTCTTGTTTTTCTTTTTTATGATGACCTATGATTACGCCGATAATAAGCAATACCGTGCCTATGGTAACAGCGCTGTCGGCTAGATTAAATATGGCAAAACTTTCGCCCAAAAGAGGCAAATCCAAACCAAAATATATAAACTCTATAAAATCCCGCACCGCGCCTATCGCCAAACGGTCAACCATATTGCCTATCGCCCCGCCTATAAGCAAAGCGATAGCTGTTTTCATCAAAACTGTCAACTTATCGCAGTCATATATAAGATATAACAACAATATAAGAACTGCCACAGTCGTAACGGCAATCAAAAACCACCGCTTGCCCTCTAGCATAGAAAAAGCCGCGCCTTCGTTAAGCACATAAGTAATGGACAAAAATTTTGGGATTAAGACTACGCTTTGGCCGAGAGTGAGATTATTCTCAACGATGGTTTTGGTCAATAGATCTGCAAAGATCACGCAGACAATTATAACCAAAGGTATCCAAAGATTTTTAACAAAACCTTTTAGACTGCGGTTTTTTATTCTTGAGCCGATTTTGCCAAAAAAATTATATATTTTCATTATTTTAACTTTACCAAAAAAATATAGCCGTGTAAAGCATTAATTTAGGCAAAATATTTTTTGGTTTTTATATCCACAAAGAGCGGAGAGAGTTTTCTAAGTTCGGCGATAGTTTCTGTCAAAGCCTCAATTGCGTAATCTATTTCTTCTATTGTGTTGTATTTCCCAATAGAAAATCTTATTGAGCTACTTGCTAATTCTTCGGGGACGCCCATTGCCATTAGCACATAGGACGGTTTAAAATTGCCCGCTGTGCAAGCCGACCCCGCGCTCGCAGCTATGCCTTTGATATCAAGCATATTCAAAACGCTTTGGCTTTTTACATAGTCAAAACTAAAATTGACATTGCCGTCTAGTCTTTGCGTTCTGTGCCCGTTTAGTTTGGCGTAAGATATGTTTTCCTCTATCTTTTGAATAAAATAGTCGCGCAAAGCTCTTATATGTTTAGAGTTTTTTTGTCTGTCTTGAACTGCTTTTTTTATGGCGGCGCCCAATCCCACAATCGCCGGAACGTTGGATGTTCCGCCTCTTTGACCCCGCTCTTGATTGCCGCCCGCAATAAGCCTTTGGATTTTGACGCCGTTTTTGATGTATAACGCGCCTACGCCTTTTGGCCCGTAAAACTTGTGCGCGCTGATGCTTAGCATATCAGCGCCCAAATCCCGCGCGTTGACATCCAAAGCGCCTATCGCCTGAACGGCGTCGGTATGAAATAAAATATCCTTATTGTATTTTTTAACCGCTTGACAGATCTCTTTTATGGGCTGAATTGTCCCTATTTCGTTATTGGCAAGCATAATTGAGACCAAAATAGTGTTTGGGTCTAGCGCTTCAATAACGCTTTGGGGACTTATTACGCCAAAATTATCGGGTTTTATTTGAATAACCTCAACGCCCTGTTCAACCAAATCTTCAACGCAACTGATAATTGAGGAGTGTTCTATGGCGCTTGTGATAATTCTTTTTTTGGGTTTTTTACAAAGGCTGACAACGCCCCTAAACGCCCAATTATTAGCCTCGGTCGCGCTGCAAGTAAAATATATCTCGTTATCGGACGCGCCCAACGCTCTTGCGACCTGTTCTCTCGCGCGTATGACGGCAAATTCAGCTTTTTTCCCCAAACTATGCTGGCTTTCGGGGTTGCCGTAATGCTCGCAAAAATAAGGCTTCATAGCCTCAAATACATCTTTGTCAAGCGGGGTGGTCGCCGCGTTGTCCAAATATATCATTTTCATAGTTTTATAATAACCCAAAAATCAACATTTATAATCATCTATCAAATCTTGCAGGCTATGGCTGTCCAACAAATCGTTGATGCCTATGTATAACTTTTTTAAAATGTTACGATTTGGGCAGTATTGGTCGTCGCATTCGTCCGAAACGCAAGCTGTGATTTCTAGGTTGTCTTCCAAGGCTCTAAAAATTTCGCCCACGGAAATTTCGGAAGGGTTTTTGCAAAGACTGTATCCGCCGTAAAGCCCTCTGGTAGATCTTACTATGCCACTTTTTATCAGCATTTTCATAATCTTTTCAAGGTATTTGGGCGTAACTTGCGTGCGGGCGGATAATTCGGACAAAGTCAGCAAATTGTCTTTGCTAAGCGCCAAAATAAAACACGCTTTTAGACCGTATCTTGCCTTGGTTGAAAGTTTCATTTTATTATTTTAAAAAACCTATTATGTTAATATATCGTTTTGATAAAGCGGGAATCGTTCGCACAATACAATTACTTGTTGCTTAATTTCGGGTATCGCGCTCTCGCCTTCTATTATAATACGCGCCAAAAACTCGCCAATCATTTTCATTTCTTGTTCTTTCATTCCGCGCGTGGTAACGCTGGGCGTGCCTACTCTAATGCCGCTTGTTATCATAGGGCTTCGTTTGTCATTGGGCACGGCGTTTTTGTTAACCGTGATATGCGCCCTATCAAGCCATTTTTCTATTTCTTTGCCTGTGCGGTTTTTGTCGGTTAAGTCTATTAACATAAGATGGTTGTCAGTGCCGTTGGAAACAAGCTTAATGTCTTTGTCCATCAAAGTTTGGGCTAAAACTTTGGCGTTTTTTACAATTTGTTTTTGGTATTCTTTGAACTCGGGGCTAAGCGCTTCTTTAAACGATACGGCTTTTGCCGCTATTATATGCATCAGCGGACCGCCCTGAGAGCCTGGAAAGATCGCTTTATTGACTTTTTTTATGATCTCTTCATAATTGGTCAAAATCATTCCGCCTCTTGGCCCTCTTAAAGTCTTATGGGTGGTTGTCGTTACTATATGCGCGTAAGGTAAGGGACTCATATGCTCGCCCGCCGCGACAAGACCCGCGATGTGCGCCATATCCACCATTAGATAAGCTCCGACCATATCGGCGATTTCCCTAAAGCGTTTAAAGTCAATAGCCCTAGGATAAGCGCTTGCGCCGGCTAATATAAGTTTAGGTCTGTGTTCTTTAGCTAGTCTTTCTATTTCGTCATAGTCAAGTCTTTCGGTCTTGGGGTCAAGTCCGTAAGAAATTATATTATAATTTTTCCCGCTATAATTGACAGGGCTTCCATGCGTAAGATGTCCGCCGTGGGCAAGGCTCATGCCCAGCACCGTATCGCCTATATTAATAAGAGCCATAAACGCCGCTAAATTGGCATTGGCGCCGCTGTGCGATTGAACATTGGCGTATTTCGCGCCAAAAAGCTCTTTCGCGCGCGCTATTGCCAAAGTTTCCACAATATCCACATACTCGCAGCCGCCGTAATATCTTTTGCCCGGGTAGCCTTCGGCGTATTTGTTGGTAAGATGCGAGCCCGCCGCCGCCATCACCGCGGGGGACACAAAATTTTCGCTGGCTATGAGCTCTAAGTTATGTCTTTGGCGATTTAGTTCTTTTTGGATAGCCTCAAAAACTTCTAAGTCGCAAGATTGAAGCGTTGCAAAATCAATCATCAAATAAAACCTCGCTATGTATATTAAATTTTTGGTTTTTTAGAGAAAACCTGTAATAATCAAGTAAAAAATTAGATATGTTGGTTGATAAAGTCCAAAATAGCCGATTTGGATTTGAGCCCTATTAGGCTTGCTATGTTTTTGCCATCTTTGAATACAACCAGCGTAGGAATGGTCATAACTCCATAATGGCGGGCGGTTTCAATGTCGTCATCCACATTAAGTTTGGCAAAGACCGCCCTATCACCTATTTCTTTTTCTATCTCGTCAAATATAGGAGCCAAAGCTTTGCAAGGACCGCACCATTTAGCCCAAAAATCCACAATCACGGGCTTGGGCGATTTTAGCACCTCTTGTTCAAAATTATCTTTATTTAGTTCTATCATTTTTTAGCTCCTCCGATATTTGTGAATTTTGATTAAAAACTTTTATTATTTTGGGAGCGAATCTTTGATTTTTCCCGATAATCTTGTCTATTATAAACACAATCAAAAACCCAAAGCCCAAAGAACTCGCGGCCGTTATTATTGAATACAACTCGTTAAATCTCGCCACGCTCGCCAAAATAATTCCTAATAGCAACATAACAAGCGGAATGCCAAAAACTATCAAGTAAGAAAGGGTTACGGCTTTTTCCCAAATCTCCACTTCCACAATATCGCCTACCTTGGCGCCTAAGTCGTTTTTTAAAGTAATGCTGACCTTGCCGCCTTGGTCGATAGAACACGCCCTGCATTTGTCGCAAGCCGATGTTCTTTTGAACTGTACTTGGACATTATCGTCCATTACCGCCGTAACTTTTCCTAGCTCTAGCATTATACCTTCCTTTTATTCTAGGGCTATTTTGATTGACAATTCTTGTAGCTGACGAGGCTCTACCTTGTCGGGCGCTCCTGTCATCAAATCCGAGGCGTTTTGCACCTTAGGGAAAGGTATAACATCTTTTATGTTATCAGTGTCCGCCAAAAGCATAACTAGTCTATCTAATCCAAACGCCAAACCGCCATGAGGGGGCGTTCCGTATTTGAACGCGTTGACAAAAAATCCAAACCTGTCGGCAATCTGCTCGTCCGTCAAGCCTAATGCCTTAAACATCTTGTTTTGAATATCTCTATCAAAAATTCTCAAGCTGCCGCCGCCTACTTCCGCGCCGTTGATCACTAGGTCATACGCCTTAGCGCGAACTTTTTGAGGCTCTTTTTCCAAAAGCTCAAGGTCTTGGTTTTTTGGGCTTGTGAAGGGATGGTGCTTGGCTACATAACGCTTTTCTTCCTCGCTGTATTCCAAAAGAGGAAAATCGGTAATCCACAGCGCGTCGTATCTTGACTGGTCAATTAGCCCCGCTGTTTGCCCGAGTTTTAGCCTTAGCGCGCCTAGGGCGTCAAACACTATTTCGTCTTTGTCCGCGCCAAAGAACAGTATATCGCCCGCTTCGGCGTCGGCGCGTTTTAGGATTGCTTGCGTTGTTTCTTCGGGCATAAACTTGGTTATAACGGATTGGATTCCGTCTTCTTTTACCGCAATCCACGCCAAACCTTTTGCCCTAAATATCTTGACAAAATCGGTCAAAGCGTCAATATCGCGGCGCGATAATATAGGGTTATAGCCTTTTACAAAGCCCTTAGCGTTGATCATGCGCACGCTACCGCCGTTTTTGACGGCGTCCGAAAAAACCTTAAAGCCGCAATCTTGGGCAAGGTCGGATATATCTATAAGCTCCAGACCAAAGCGAGTATCAGGCTTGTCCGAGCCAAACCTGTTCATTGCCTCTTGATAGGTAAGGCGCGGTAACTTTTCGGGTAATTGGATTCCTTTTATTTTTTCAAAAAGCTCTTTAATCATGCCTTCCGTCATAGTCATTACATCTTCTTCGTTATCCACAAACGACATTTCTAAGTCTATTTGAGTAAACTCGGGCTGACGGTTGGCTCTTAGGTCTTCGTCTCTAAAACATCTCGCTATCTGATAATAGCGGTCAAATCCCGAAATCATCAATATTTGCTTATATAATTGAGGGGATTGAGATAGCGCATAAAAACTGCCGGGATGAACGCGACTGGGAACAAGATAGTCTCTCGCGCCCTCGGGCGTGGATTTGCCCAAATACGGCGTTTCAATCTCCCAAAAACCGTTTTTGCTAAGATAATCCCGCGAAATTTTACATACTAAGTTTCTTACCCGCATAATCTCTTGAAGTCTTGGGGTTCTTAGCTCCAAATATCTATATTTAAGCCTTAACGGCTCGTTAACTAAATCAACATCGTTAAGCTCAAAGGGCGGCGTGTCGGCGTCGGACAAGATCTTGACAGCCGTCGCCAAAAGCTCTATTGTTCCTGTTTTGATTTTAGGATTGATTGTATCTTCGGAACGGCGGCGTATCTTGCCTTGAACCGCGATGACATATTCGCTGCGTAACTTTTCCGCCTTACGAAAATCATCCTTAATTACTGAAGAGTCAAACACTATCTGCAAAATACCGCTTCTGTCTCTTAAGTCCACAAAAATCAATCCGCCAAAATCGCGTCGTGTGTTAACCCAACCCATTACGATAGTTTCTTTGTCAATCAAGCTTTCATCGGCTTCGCCGGCATAACATGTCCGCTTCCAATCACCTAAAAATTCTGCCATTTTAAATTATCTTTAGCTCCTTAGTTAAAGTTTTGATTATATCTTGTTGGGCGACTTTCAGAATATTGCCGTTTTGCATATTCTTTATGGGATAAATTCCCGACTGTATTTCGTCGCCGCCTATCGTTATACAAAATTTCGCGCCTTGCTTGTCGGCGTATTTTAGCTGCGCCTTTAGGCTTCTGTTCATTTGGTCGTAATCAGCCGAAATGCCCGCCTTTCGTAAATCCATCGCGAGTTTTATGGCGGTATTAATCGGAATTTTGTCGGTAAGCGCGATAAAGACATCCAATTGGTTGGGGTCTTGGATTACAACGTCTGAGTTTTCTAAGACTAGCAAAAGTCTTTCTAGTCCCAATCCAAATCCGACCGCCGGCGTGGGTTTTCCGCCAAGAGATTGTATCAGATTATCATACCTGCCGCCGCCGCAAACCGTCTCTTGCGAAGACAAAGTGTTGGCGGGCAAAAACTCAAAGACCGTTTTTGTATAATAATCCAAACCCCTTACCATATAAGGATTGACGGTATATTTTATATTGTTGTCGTCTAGTATGGATTTTAAGCTCTCAAAATGCTCTCGGTCTTGCGCGCTTAAGTAATCTATAGTCTTGGGTGCGTCGGTCAAAACCGCTTTGCAAGAGTCTTTTTTGCAGTCCAAAACTCTCAAAGGGTTTTTTTCAATTCGGTCGCGACATAACGAGCAAAGACTATTGATGTTTTTATTTAGATAGTCTTTTAATATTTGGTTATATTTTTTTCGGTCTTCGCCGCTTCCTATGCTATTGATATCAAGCCTTAAATTATTAATGCCCACAGCTTCTAAAAAATCTTTGGCTAACATTATCACTTCGGCGTCGGTCTGCGCCTCTGCCGCGCCAAATACCTCAACGCCAAATTGGTGAAACTGTCTAAGCCTGCCGGCTTGCGGTTTTTCATATCTGAAAGCGGGCGTTATATAATACATCTTAACGGGCATAGCCGAATTTGATAATGACTCAATAAACGCTCTTGCCACGCCTGCCGTTCCCTCGGGCTTTAGGGTAATGGACCTGCCGCCTTTGTCCAAAAATGTATACATTTCTTTATTGACTATGTCGGTGGTCTCGCCTACGCTTCGCTCAAATAATTCGGTATGCTCAAAGATGGGCGTGCGTATTTCTTTTAGGTTATAAAGACGGGTAATTTTGCGCGCTATATCCTCAAGATACTGCCATTTGAAGCTGGTATCGGGTAAAATATCCTTAGTGCCTTTGGGTATATTAATCATAATAATTAATTATATGACAAGCTGATTGACTAAGTCAAGCATACTAAGAATTGGTAATAATGTTAAAAATTTATTGAATAAATGGAATTTTAAGAATTATATCAATGATAAAATAATACCATAAAAAACCAAAAACTTGAGAA
>DUVY01000164.1 GCA_012840805.1 Clostridiales bacterium
AAAGCCTCTTGATAATTATTGAGGTTTAAATTACAAATTCCTATTGCTTTATATAAATCTTGCGAATCTTGGCCTAATTCATATGCAATCTTAAAATCCGCCAAAGCCTCTTGATAATTGCCAGCGTTAAAATTGTCAAACGCTCTCGACAATAAATTCTTTCCTTCTTCGACTTGGCCTTTAGCCGTCTTATACAAGACCCGATGAGCCCCTTGCCGGCAATGCAGAATCGCTTCTTCGCGCGGTTTGACTACTTTAGATTTATACGCTAAATATCCAAACAACGGACTAAATATGAAGAATCCGGCTCCAGTACATAATCCCAATACAACTGCTGCAACAACCCAACCTGGTTTCTCTTTACTTTTGGCATAAGTATTAAAATCTACATAATTACCATTAACACCACATAAACAATGCTTCTTTTGATTACCTTTTAGTAACACTTTATTACATTTTATACAAACGACAAAATCATCATAATTAATAATATTTTGCTCCTCGTGCATAAGATCACTCCCATTGCCAATCGTTACATGGATTATTCATTCACGGCAATTAATTATTTTCATTTGGTTTTTGCTCCGGCCTTCCTAAGCTCTCGTTGACTGTCACCGGGTCTGTGTTGGTATCCTGCAAAAAATCAAAACCGCACTTACTACATTTCTGATTACAAACCGGATTATACGTAGTACATTCCGGACAAAGACGACCCCTAATGGAAGGTTCAACTTTTGCTTCACTGATCTGTTTAATCTCCTGATCAAGCAGTTTCGCCTCGTGATCCACCCTTTTGAACTCTTCGGGCGGTACAGAATCAGCCAACTTGAAGATCCTGTTTATAATCACACAAATTATTCTTATAGCAGCATACGTTAGCAATCCTACAATTAACCCAAACATAATCACAGCTAAAAATTCTTCTCCCATAATAATCACCTTTGTTTTGAATTATAATTTTTGTCCGCACATGATACATTCATGCATACCCTGTTCTACTTTAAACCCACAAGATTTACAAAAGATAGATTCCACTTCCTCCAAGGCCAGCCGTTCCCTTAAAGGTAGGTTCTGAGAATCCTGTAATAGTGAGTCCTTTTTCCGGTATAATTGCAAACGTTCTAAAGTTCTTTTCCCTTGATTACTAGTTACAAATTCCCCCAAACTAACAACACGGTTAACTACATACGGATGGTCTTGCAAAAGAATATTTATCTTAGCGTAAAAATTATCAATTGCTTTGCTTTGGTTCAAATACTCGGCCAAATTAAATTCTTGCAATACTTTTTCCGAGCCCACTGCCAAGCGCACTAAACCATATACTGCTGGTTCTAATTCCCCGACACATAATAAACCGGCTCGATCTGCCGTCAGTTCGGATTCTCTAACCCATTTATTAATCGCTAATCTTACTGGAGCAGCCACCATTTTAAAAATAAGGCCTATCCCTTTGTTTAAAAACTCTGCCAAAGTAAGATATACCACATGTTTACTTTTGATATGACCCATTTCATGCCCAATAACAAACTGCAGTTCTTTTTCAGAATAATCATCCACAAGAGCAGAATGCAGTACTATTACATGTTCCTCATTAGAACCCAAAGTGTAAGCATTATATGTAGGATCCTGTTTTACAAATATCTCGGGGATGGGGACACCTAATAATCGTCCACATTCTTCAGCAATTTTAAATATACTTGTACCTTGGGTCGCACTAAGCTTAATACCATTTCCTAATAATTGGGCTCTAGTAATAGGAGTATTCCAATACTGAATTACCGAAGATACTAAGTTTGGCAAAACCGGTAAGGAATTTAATTCTCGAATAACCGCATTATCAATTGGAACACTGTACTCTTCAGGTGAAATTTTTACCAAACTTTCGCTTAGTGAGCATACGCTATCATCAACTGAAGAACCTAAAAGCAGCAAACCGCATTGTGAACAGACCCTTCGTGTCGGGTCATTAACAATACCACAGCGACGGCATTTAATTACATGCATAATGGGTGCCCCCTTTTAATGGAGAGACAGATCACTCAAACTTAGTTTTAAAAGCATCAATTAACCCCCACCCAAACGCGATGAAATATGGTAAAGTTACTAAAAAAATCGTTTCTCCAAAATTTATAGTTAACTCTTCCCCAACTTTAATTATAAATAAGGTTATGCTCGCCAAAATAATAAGTTTAATCCCTTTTTTGAATCGCCCTGTTAATATATGGCCTAAACCGGGATAAAAAAATGTTCCCAAGACTATGACCAGTTTCTTTACTACCGGTGGAATAGTCCGGGAAGCTATCATATTGCCACAATAGTTGCAAAATACGGAACCGTCTTTTATCTCTTTGCTACATTTTGGACAATACATAAAAAAGCCTCCTTTTAAGGATTTTATTTACCATTTTTGATTATCATATCTTATTAAGATATTTCTTTATTTAAGTAAGATGTCCTTCCATTTTCTTCGTTTCATGAAGGATTGATTATTTATTCAACAATTTTATCAATCTATATTCTTTACTCCTTTGTTCAATATAGTTGTTCAATCTTTTCGGCGGTGCATGCTAACTCTTTCCGGTCATTAAATTCAATAATCTCCACCCTCATTTTCAAGACTTTTTCGTAGATCGGAAAGATCTAGATATTTCCGGGATTATTTTAATTCTTCCCATGTATCTTTTAAAAAACGTAAGTACAACTCCTTGCGCCGAGCATTGGAAAGATACCCAGTGAGCACGCTATACTGAATATGTAATAAGCCATAATATAATGCCCCCCATTGTCAAGACACGAAAAAATTCTAGTAAGTTATCCTCCTTTTCGTGTTTATATGTTCAGGCAACTTTATGAGCCTGCATACCGTTGTAGACCTGAGATGGGCAATTGCCTC
>DUVY01000161.1 GCA_012840805.1 Clostridiales bacterium
GCTCCGTATCCGAAATAAAAAACGTTTAATGGTGTCCCTTATACTTATAGTATTAACATTTCTCGCTATTATTATACCACGTCAAGGGACAAGTCAAGTGAATTACAAGCCTTATAGAGTGGCCTATGGTGATACCTATTGGCAGATAGCTAAACAGTTGCAAAAACAAGGCTATAAGTCTAGAGCAGATATAAGAGATATAGTCCATGAGCTTATATTTAAGAGTGGCATAAAGCCACATGAATTAAAAGAAGGGGATATGATATATGTCCCTGATATGGAGGGGCTGGAATGATAACAGGGTTATGGATAGTTGTTTCTGTATTAATGTTTCTTCTGGGTTATTTAGCAGGTGTTCGTCTAGTACTAAAAAGTACATTTAACTTAGTGCTAAAGGAATTGCAAGATATAACTGATGCTTTGGAGGGATCGGAATGAAAACATATGATAGAAAAGTTTTTAAGTTTGATAAAGCATCAGTTTTATGCCAGTGCTGTGATAAAGGTTATGAAGTTGATATTACCACTGAACGTGATGGATTTAGAAATACTAAATGCCCTCACTGCGGATATGAGCAGATGGTATGGATAGAGTTTAGAGCAATAGTGGTGCCAGTTGGAATAAATCCTTCAAAGAGGACGTGAGTAAATGAACTACATTAGAGAGATTAATGCCTTTATGGATTGGCTTGAAATAAATCCGTTGGAAGCAACTACTCAAACTTTGTGGTTTCATATTATGGCAATCGCAAATAAGAGTGGTTGGCCAGAGTGGTTTACGATAGCTAATCTAACTTTAATGGCAAGAGTTAATGTTTCTGAAAATACGTTAATAAAACATAGAAATATATTAGTTCAAAAAGGAAGGATTTTATATAAAAATCAGGGTAAACAGAAAGCTGGCAAATATAAAATAATTCCCTTTACCTCAAAAAATGAGGTAAATCATTCAGTAAAAGATAGTGTTACCTCAAAAAATGAGGTAAAACGTGAGGTAAAACGTGAGGTAAAACGTGAGGTAAAACATGAGGTAAACCCTTCAGTATTATATAAACTAAACGAAACTAAACTAATAGATGATATAGATAACCCCCAAACCCCCTTTCAAGAAACTGTAGAACTTTTTAAAAAAGCTGGTATGGGAGAAATCAATCAAATCATAGCTGAGGTATTAGGCGAGATAGCTGATAACTATCCATTGGAGTTAATTCAAGAGGCTTTCAAAAGAGCTGGCATTAAAAACGCTACAAGTATTAGATATGTTGAGAAGATTTTAATTAGCTGGGAAAGAAAAGGGATTAAATCTCTAGCACAACTGGAGGTATACGAAAATAATAGGAGGGGTAACTATGGAATCTCTAAAGGTGATAATGGGCGGAACAGCCAAGAAGACGACCCATATGCAGGAATTGGACTTACTCTCTGAGATATGCAATAAATGCGGCGAAAACAAGTATTTTCAACATGAAGTCTTTGGCAAAATGAGAGTCTTACCTAGACAGTGTGCATGCGAACGTGCTGATTATGAGCGAAGAAAGCAAGAAGATGAAAATAAACAGCGTCAACTTAGGCTAGAAAGGCTTAAAAAATACTCCATGATGGATTCTCACTTTGAACAGTGCCGGTTTGAGAATTTTAAAATGGATAAATACAACGAAAAGCTTTATAAGATGGCTCTAAACTACTGTAAACGCTGGCAGGAGATGAAAAAGAACAATGTTGGATTTATGCTTTATGGAAATCCCGGGACAGGTAAGACTTATCTATCGTTTTGCATAGCTAACCAGCTATTAGAGCAATTGGTGCCTGTAATAGCCATATCATCCATAGGCATGCTTAGTAGGATAAAGCAAACCTATAGCAGTTATGGCAAAGAGGCTGAGGCAGATATAATATTAGCCCTTAAAAATGCATCTTTGTTGGTCTTAGATGATTTGGGAGCAGAGAACGACACACCATGGGTTAAAGAAAAACTCTATGAGATTATAGACAGCAGATATAGGGATGGAAAACCAATGATATGCACTACTAATCTTACACGAGAGCAACTAAAGGACAAACTTACTGGGCAGGATGGAGTTACTAGGACCTATGACAGATTAGTTGAGATGTGCCCTCCAATAAAGGTTGTTGGGCCATCTAGAAGGATAGATGCAGCAAGCAAAAAAATGGAATTTATAAAAGATTTATTGAGGTGAGGAAATGGATTTTGGTGCAATACTATTTTGTCTAATATCAATATGGCTAGGGGTAGGCTCTATATGGCTATCCCTAGCAGAAGATGAGGAGGACAAGCAATGTTAAACAAAGTTGTTTTAATTGGGCGCCTAACAAAGGATCCTGACTTACGCTATACCACCAGCGGAGTCCCTGTAACTAGGTTTATTTTGGCAGTGAATCGAAGTTATACAAATCAGCAGGGAGAGCGAGAGGCGGATTTTATACCAATAACGGTATGGCGAAATGCCGCCGAAAACTGCGCAAAGTACTTACAAAAAGGTAGGTTAGTAGCAGTGGCTGGCCGAATACAAACAGGCAGCTACACAGCAACGGACGGGAGCAAGAGATATACAACTGATGTGGTAGCAGATGAGGTACAGTTTTTGGAGTGGGGTAATAAACAGGAGCAAAGACAGGATGATATACCGGGGTTTGAGCTGTATGAGAGCAACGAACCGTTACCGTTTTAAAAGCTAAACCTATAAAAAATAAAAGGGGGATAAATGATGTTTACAATATAAAAAAAAGGGGGTGAATAACAATGCTTAAAAAAGTATGCCCTAATTGTGGACAGGCATCCTATAGTGCAAGCGAGTTTGCATTATGGATTTGTCCAAGTTGCAAGCATAATTTACAATATATACCCACTGAACCAGCAGGGGCGATTGACGATATTACCGAGTGCTTCTGGTGTGACGGACGGATGGCAAAGATGCATGATGGTGTTCTAGTGTGCAGCGATTGTGGGTGGAGGTACAAGGGAAAGGAAAGCGAGGTTGAGGAAAGATGAATGATGTGCTATAGAGAGCAGATAATTCAGAGATATGAACAAATAATAGATGAATGGGACAAAAATCCTCATTTAAAAACAATATTGCCAGATACATATAAAAATATATGTTATAAGTTTCAAA
>DUVY01000090.1 GCA_012840805.1 Clostridiales bacterium
CTTGCTTTGCTATTCTCTCCGTCGCCCTCGCCGACATATATTCAGCATCTGAATGCTGTTTGTCAAGGGCGGCGAACTTCTTGCAAAATCTTTATTTTGGGTCTTGACTTTTAATAGTTAGTCTTTAATAATAATCCGAAAAGGTACATTACAACGTTCAAGGTGGGCTCTGTCTGGTCTGGGATCACGAGTCCACTCTTGATTTTCAAAAAGGGTATAGCGAAAATAACTTCTCGGATCGATTTCCTGTGATGAATCCCCTTTCTTTAACAGCATTGAACCAGTCCGGTTTGTATTTGCTCCTGTTGGGATATTTAGATCTCTTCTTGTCAATTTACTGCTTCGCCATAGTAATTGCGAATTACCTATTGCAAGCATTTGAGCAGTCGTACCAGGAATATCGACTGTAACAGTGGCCTCTGCACCTGTCCGCCGTATGCGGGGAATAGTTCTTGTACGAAGTCTCATCCTCGCCCGCGCCTCAGTACGCTCAGTCCTTGTTGCCCTTGCAATTGCTCGACATACTGCACTACGTTCATCTTCTAATAAACCTTGCGTAACCATGGCCGCTAGATCCATAGCATCAGTTAAACGGAAAACGTTCTCCGGATATCGATCTATCAATTGTTGAAAAGAATTAGTTATGTTGTCAACCAATTGAATATCTCCTTCTTCAGCCAAATTTAACTCCATAACGGCACTTGCCTCAATATTTTTTACAAATCCACCTGGAGTTATATTAGCGCTTCCGATAACAAGCCGAGCAGTATCAGCATTAGAAAACAAGTATACCTTGGGGTGGAAAATAAAGGTTTGAGTTGCTGTATCAACAAGATATGGGTAGATATTATTGTCTTTTAGTACCTGAAGACCTTGAATAGTTGTGACCCCATTTCTTATACCTATAAAGACGCTGACTCGGTCAGATATAGGTGATAATGTTTCAGCTATCATGCTTGCACCTGATGCATTTAGGAAAGCAGAAGCAACCAGCCCACGGTTAATATCCGGAAGAGTAAACAACCACTGAATTGAAGAGAAATGATCGTTATTCTCGTCTAAACCTTGAAGCAGGAAATTAAGCACTGCCATAATATCCCCCCATTTCATTTCGATGGTGTATTGTGATTTGCTTTGCAATAAAGCTCCGCTCATTTCTTTATTGAGATAAATACATTAATCTTTATCCGGCGTTAATTCCATTATGTCTCCGATATCACATTCAAGAGTCTTACATATTTTAATCAAGACATCCATGCTCACTTTTTCACCTTTTGACAACTTAGTAACTGAAGCCCAACTGATGCCAGTGGCAGCCTGTAAGTCTTTTTTCTTCATATCCTTATCGATGAGGAGTTTCCAGAGTTTTTTGTAACTGACAGACATAAGCCGTCCCTCTCTAAAACCTGTTAATATGTACATTATATCAAGTTTTATATGGAAAAACAATGAATCAACTTTAAGATTGCAGTAATATTCTACATGTTCTCTTGAAAGAGCAGGTTCGCCGTGGTAAAATTGGTTTTGACATCCATAGTGTTAAGCCGCTATTAATCGCTCATCGGCGGAGGTATAGCTATGGCACATATACGTTCTTTCCGTGAATATGTTGCTCACCGTTTTTATAATGAGCTTTTCAATGCCGTTCAGGATTTTCTCAGTGATGGTGGAGCAGCATCGCTTGGGGTTTCGTCGTATTCCATTAGAATAATTGACGATACCCGTCTTGAGGATATTGAAGTTAAGCATGTGATAGCAGATGACCGACCTGGATCGAGAATTGCTTTTGATGTACTGGTCGAGGCACAGTTTGAGATATCTGAGCGAGATAGACATTACGACCGATTTGACGACGAAACAACATGGTTGAAAATAGCATGTGAAGGTGACTTGGCATTAGATTTGAATGACTTCGTCATTACGAATGTGTGTGAATATACCTCCAAAGGCCGTATTAATAATCCTATGGATGACTCCCTTGTGCCAGTTATTCACCACGATCAACTTGAAAAAGAAGCCATGGAGTTTCTCCAGCATTTCTATCCTGAGGCTCTTAAGGAACCGACATATATTGATCCTGAAACTCTGGCAAAAAGAATGGGGCTGTCTGTTAAACTCCGGCATATAACTGATGATTTCTCTGTATTCGGACAGATACACTTCGCAGCCGGAGAGTCACAATACTATGACAAAGAAGCACATCGTTATGTAACCGTCCCAGTTGTTCCTGGTGAGATTTTTGTAGATCCCGATGCATATTTTCTGAGAAACTTGGGTAACGTAAACAATACCATTATCCATGAGTGTGTCCACTGGTATAAACACCGCAAAGCCTTTGATCTTGAAAGATTATATAACGCCGATGCAACCAAAATAAAGTGCCGTGTTGAAGGTGGCATAAAAGACTATACCATAAAGTCTTCCCTAGATTTCATGGAATGGCAGGCAAATGCTCTGACACCCCGAATACAAATGCCCTATACACAAACAAAGGTAAAAGCAACCCAACTTATTCAGCATTATCGTCGTGTTATGCAAACCGACGAGATTGTAGATATTATGGAGGCTGTCATTGATGAAGTAGCTACATTTTTCGTTGTATCCCGAGCTGCAGCAAAAATTCGTCTGGTCGATCTTGGATTTGAAGAAGCCATAGGTACATTTACATATATCGATGGAAGATACGTACGTCCTCACGGCTTTAAAAAAGGCTCTTTGGCGCGTAACCAAACGTTTTCAGTCAGTATAAACGATGCTCTTATTGAGAGTGTTCTAAACCCTAAACTGAGAGAAAAACTCCAAAGTGGTAATTATATATATGTTGAATCCCACTTCTGCCTAAACACTCCAAAATACATAAAAATCGGTGTAGATGGCGTCCCATGCATGACAGAGTATGCAAGGCACCATATTGACGAATGCTGCTTAATCTTTGACTTGCACATAAAAAAAGGCTCACGCTATGGGAAAGATTACTATACCGAGTGTGTTCTATGTAGAGATGACAAGTCCGATATAGTATTTGAGGCAAAGTTCAGCAATGGACATAACACCGAAACCCCCGGTAATATCGAATTGCTGCGTGCCCGAAACAAAGAACTGGCTGAGTTAGTTCGGAAACTTCCAAGCAGTTTTACAGGTACGTTGAAAGGTTTGATGGAATGGCAAGGTGTGACAGTAGAAATATTAGCTGAGCGATGCGGCATAAGTCCAAAAACTATTCAAAGACTCAGAAACGATGAAGAATGTAAAACGACACTTGAGACAATAGTTGCAATTTGTATTGGTCTTAAACTACCTCCGCCGATGAGTTATGACCTTATCGGGAAATCTAGGTTCTCTTTTATTGCCAGTGAGAAACACATGGCTTACCGCTTTTTACTTGACGGATACTATACGCACACCATTCTTGAATGTAATGATCTTCTATCCAAGCTGGGCATTGATCCTATTGGTAGAGAGGATGCATAAAGTGATTTAAAATAACAGATCAATATCACTATTACTATCAGCTACAGTGAGTGTAGATATTTCACTTTGCTCATTGATAGTCCGAATACCTGTTATGTAATCTACAGTATTAGAACAATTTCCATTCCTATAATTTGTACAACCGAAAAAGGCAGGTCTTTCAAGTCTCTTAGAGTTAAATCTCATCTTCATTAGAGCCCCACAATATTCACATCTTAAATCTTTATAATAAGTTGACCTCCATGAATTTGTCAATTGATTAACTCCAAGTACAAGAATAGTAACTTTCTTAGCACCATTCTCATAAAGTACCTTTGCACATTCAAAAGCTGTTGCTCCTGTTGATATTACATCATCTATGAGGATCACATGCATACCATCAAATCGCATACGTGCACTAAATTTACCTCTGACATTTTCAAGCCGTTCTTCCGCATTAAGATTTTTTTGCGTAGGATAATCGGAATTACAATAGATACCATGCGCTAAGTCTGTGTACCCATTTTTGTCACATATCTGCCCTATTATATTTAAGAAACGGTCATTTTTAATTTCACTTGGCCTTGGAGGAACGCGTGTTACCCCATCAACCTTTGACAATTCACTATCAACAAATTTAACAAGTTGTTCAAAAACAGGCAAAAATACAGCATTCTGCGACATGGTATCTTTATTATTAATGATTCGCTGTGAAAGCTGATGAACTTTATAACGTTCATCATGTGTGTTAAAGTAACGACCACCACATACTATTGAACATTTATATCCATTAAGTTCCTTTTCGGAAATAACAGCATAGGCATGATTAAAGGGAAGATATTCTCCCCATTTAAATATTGTTGTTGCTAATTCAGCAAAATAACCTGACATCTTACCATTAATATTATCGTTAATAATATCATTAATTTCATCTATTTTAGATACTTCAAAATCCGGCAAATAGCAAATTCTAGTATAATCTGTTACATTTGTATCTGAAACCAAAATTGTTCCCAATGGCAGATTTAATGCATTCTTTATATTATCTATATCGCTTGATACAAAAACAACCTCATAGGAATGTAAAGACATAATTTTTAGAAATTCTGCAAAGCAAGTAGTATTTATAAAATAAGCATACGGATCATTATCTGAAGTATACACATTATTTCTTATACTACTGATATTGATTAATCTAGTCTTATCATTGCTAAAAAAGAGCAGTTTTACCTTATCTGATATATTTGACCACTCGATATCCGTTTCCTGCTTAAAACTATCTAAATTTACTATTAGCCCCTTCAAATTATTTAACTCTATGAACATATAATGACTCTGCTCCTTCAGAAAAAAGGCTAAGTTGGCAACTAGAAGAGTCTGTAATTATTCGTGATCGCTCCAATTCAGCCAGTAGATCTTCAATCTTTGCAAATTTAACTGCACCGGGACGCTTTATATAATTCTTCGGCCATGAAATATTCGGATTATCTATAGCACTTTGAGGTATAAATACAATTCTACCTTGCTTCAATGCATAGTCTGCCTGCTTAAGTGCTCCACTTGTTTCTCCAGCTTCAATAATAGCTGTAGCTAATGAAATACCACTCATGACAGCATTTCTCATCGGGAAATGCCATCTTTGCACTGGAGCAGAAGGCGCAAACTGGGATATTACAAGTCCTTTCTCAACTATCCGTCTCTGTAGATTTTCATTTTCTTTTGGATATACTTTAGTAATTGGTGTCCCAATTACTGCAATTGTAAGTTGGTTATTTTCAAGTGCCGCAGTGTGCGCTGCTGTATCAATTCCTCTAGCCAATCCTGAAGCTACTACTATACCATACCTTCCGAGTAACTTTGAAAGCCTATAAGCTCTCTCTCTCCCTTCATTACTTGGATTTCTTGTTCCCACAACTGATACTATTTTTTCGTTTAACAAATCAACATTTCCACGCATAAAAAGATAAGGTGGAGCTTCATTAGTCTTATCAAGCAAAACTGGATAAAGATTTGTACCTCGTTTTACAATAAAATCATCATTATTTAAATTTTCAAAACCTTTTATAGTGCTTTCATATAGTTTACTAATTTTTGAAGTCTCAGTATTAAGTATCTGTGCTATATCGTAAATAAATTTTGATAAAGGCAGCGTTAGATCTATCGTTTTAGAAATCTCTTTGAAAAGTGGCTCTGCCTTTTTATCAGAGTAACCACAAAACGCCTGAATCGTAAAATAATTAACAGCCTCATTTATGTCGCCTGAATTTATCTTCAATTTTTTCACATCCTTAGAGGTTTTTATATCCTCACCGATATTTATGAGTGATTTTTTCCTCTCTTCCAAATCTTTTTTTAGAAAAAGTGTTCCAGCAGGACTTTTTTTTATGGGCTTTAGTTGTCCCGAATGAACAAGTTGATTTAAACGTTGCATTGATATATTAAGAAACTGCGCTGCTTCTCGTGCAAATAATACTTCTTGAGATATTACTTCTCTCAAATTATTATCCATTTTTTGATATCCTCCTTTTTACATTATAATATAAGGGTTGATGATTATCAACCCTTAATTTGATATTATAAGCATTTAGCATGATAAAATACTTTTATTACAAAAAACATAGCTTTTTCTACGAAACTCTTTGCCTTTATACAGTCAGTTGATTACATTACTCATGCATCTATTCTGTCAACTCAACCCCCATGAAAAATACCCGTTATCTAATCTATCAACTCGACCCTATCACTTTCAGGGGAGTTGACATGTTTCCTCGTAAGATAAAAGATAAGGATTTCCAGACATTATCATCTCGGGCAGAACTGCCGAAAGTTCATTTAATGTTTGGAAATCCTTTATTTACAGTCTTTTTTAGCCGTTCTATTTTTCAACCCTTGACATCAATACGCAGCACTCAACGTGCTTTGGGATAGGAAACTTATCAAGGCGCTATTTGACTTTGACTACAAATGGGAAATCTACACGCCCAAAGAGCGCCGAAAATACGGCTATTATACTATGCCGATATTATACGGCGACCGCTTTGTCGGCAGAATGGAAGCGGCTTGCGACCGCAAGAAAAAAACTCTGATAGTTAAAAATATTTGGCATGAAAAGGATATAAAGCCGACCAAAATTCTTCAAGCGGAAATCAATGGTTGTATAAATAGATTGGCTAATTTCAACGAATGCGAATATGTTTCTTGGGCGGATAATAGCTTATTGACGCGAAAACGCTTTTTTTGCGACAAAGACAAAACCATATATATTAACATAAAAATCTATAAAGGCTTTTTAAATTGGCAAAAACGCTATATTTTTTTAGGTATTCTAAACATAACTACTACACAAAAAAACAAGACGGTTATTTAGCTTTTGACCGTCTTTTTTTTTGAGTTTATTAGGATAATATTTTTAGGTGTTCTATACTTTACTTTATCTCCTCGCTGGGCGCGGCTATTTCCACGCCTTCGGGCGTGAGCAAAAATATATTGTCTTGGATGCGGTGCATACTGCCGTTTAGGGCGTAAATAGCGCCGCTTAGCATATCCAAAATCCGTTGGGCGATTTCAACAGGCGGTTTGTCAAGGTTGACTATTGCCGGCTCGCGCCTGCGCAAATAGTCAATCAAGCTCTCTACCTCGTCGGGCGTCGCGGGGCTGTGGATGACCACGCTGCTCATAGGCCGCTGCGTCTTTTGCGCGCGAGGCATCCTAGAATAGCTAGGAACGCTGCGAGGCTTGTTTGCGACATCTTCTATATATTCTAGGTCTTCCTCGTTGACCTGTCCCTTAAACAAAAAATCGTTATATCTACCCATTTTATAATCTCCGATTATATTCGTTCTCCCAAAATTACTCTGCCTAGTCTTATCATATTAGCGCCGTGTTCTATGGCTTTTAGATAGTCGTCGCTCATCCCCATAGATAGATACTCAAT
Organism: Clostridiales bacterium; assembly: GCA_012840805.1. Taxonomy (GTDB): domain Bacteria; phylum Bacillota; class Clostridia; order Christensenellales; family DUVY01; genus DUVY01. The sequence goes on from DUVY01000090.1 coordinate 7,385, forward strand.
ATCATCAGATCGCGCCTTCAATATATCATAAATCTTACGCATTTGTCCATACTTATCGTCCGAGGCGTCAATAGGCATTACGCTCATTATACCCCGAACTCGTATATTGGGATAGTCAGCCATCCGCTTATAAAAGTCCAAAACTTCCGCCACAGGCACTCCGCCTTTGGTCGCCTCGCCTAAATTTACTTCTATAAGCGCGTTTGTAATTTTGCCTATTTGTTTTGCCCTTTTGTCTATCTCTTGCGCTAGGCTGACTCTGTCTAAAGAATGAATTAGGCTTACTTTATCTATGATATATTTTACCTTGTTGGACTGTAATTGTCCTATAAAGTGCGTCTCAAAATTTTTGTTAAGGTCGGGGTATTTTCGCAAAAATTCTTGAACCCTGTTTTCGCCTATCGCCCTAATGCCGCAATCATAAAGCAGATTGATAGTCTTAGCGGTTTTTGCCTTTGTGGCGGCGATAATCTTGATGTCGTAAGTTATGCCAAGTTTTTGTTTGGCTTGTTCTATTTGTCGCTTTACAAGATTGATACGCTCTGCTAAAATTTCTCGTTCTCTCATTTTTTAAACAACGGGCGAAGTGTAGATAGTGTCGCTGTCTATATAATATCTCTTGCCTGTCGCAATATAATATGAAGTCATATTAATGCAGTTGCCCCAAAGGATAGTAAGCGGCACGGTCAAAAACAGCCCCGCGCTTAGCGTAAAGAATGTAACAAAAACATTAATCGCTATCGCCAATATAACCATTACCAAAAACGCCGAAAACACCGCCAAAAAATTTTTTTTCTTAAAGACGAGTTTTAGTCCTTGTTTTAGACCTTTGAATACGCCGTTGTTATCTACGGCTATGCTCGCGCCCCAATGCGACATCGCGGTCAGTCTAAAGGCGATCAGCACAATAAACACACTCATAATCAATAAGGGCAAAAACAAAGCAAGCCCTGGAACTTTGAATAAGTATGTCATAAGATACAAGACAAAAAAGACAAAAATATCATACGGCAAGGTAAACAGCATCTTGAAAAATTGGTATTTCATTGACTTGCCCAAGTTGCTAAGATACGCACCCGTAAAACTATAATGGGCGTTGGCGGACATATGCCCCTCTAACACGCTTAAAACAGACAGCTCGCAAAAACCAAAAAGCAGCCGCGCCAGTATTCCGATTATGCCCAACAAAAATATTCTCAAACTCCAGCCGACTCTAGGGATAACCAAAAACTCGTCAATGATTCGGGTATAAAGGTCCAAAAATTGCGCGCTTACATCTTCTAAAGAACGGTTTTGCAACAGCGACACAATTATATTATTAAAGTCTTGACCCAGCCCCATACTCTTAAATGTGTCAAAAAAGGGAATCAAAACGGCCGCGCCTATGCTGGCGATAATTATGGTCGTTATAATATAATAGACCAATATGTGCCATACCAAAGAGAATTTGGCTATTAGAATTTTGAACGCGTTTTTAAATCTCATCTTAAACTCCCCTGCCCAGCTTTCTTCTGTAATCCATCCTTTCTGTGCCGGTCAATTCGTAATACGCCGTCATAGAAAGCGAGCAAAAATATAAATATAAAAATCCATAACATATAATATTAATCGGAATCGCCAAAAAGCTTACCAATCTACTTACAAGCCCCAAAACAAAGACCACCAAATACGGCCATAAACAGGCGAAAAAGATTTTGAACGCGTCTTTGTGTCTTAGTTTGGCGGCGTAGCTTACCGCCGATCTGTAAGGATAGCCCGTAATCATATAAATAGGCGGGATAAGCAAACAGATGGAATATATTTCTATTATTAGCAATTGAAGAGCTACTATAATAATAATTGTTACCGACCAACTCAAAATCGTGGGATTGCTGCCAAATTCGGAAAACACATAATGCCCGAGCACGACTATCCCGCTTGAAATCAGCGAAAACAGTATTTGGACAACCAACACAACCAAAAACAAAGGCAATATGGCGAGCAAACTCTCGTTGATGCGGCGAAGCGGGTTTCTGTATCCAAATCTGCCCGAGCGCAAATGCCGCTCCATAAGCCCTATTATTAAAGAAATAAAAATCAAAGTCAGTCCAAACTTTGTCAGCAAGATCCAGCCGTTGTCATAATACCCAAACATATCGGACAAAACCTGCAAAAAGCCCGCGGGCATATCTTCTATAGGCGTTTTGAAATTGTCATAAAAAAACAAAATATTGGACAACGGCGCCCCAAAAAAACCCAAAAAAGCTGATGGAACGAGCGCCACTAAGAAAAAATACGGGAAAGTTTTGAGCATATATCGTGTCGCTATGTTGACATATTTGAACATGTTTTAATTATAACTAAATATTGTTCATTATGCAAGATAAAAGATATTCCTAAGAATAATAAAAAACAAAAAAACGAAGTAAAAATACTGTCGCTAAAAAGCCGCGATTATGTTTTAAATATCAAATTGTGTTGCGAGATTTTTTCGTTAAATAAAAAATATTTTGCTAATCAGATATTTATATCTTCGTGTTTTAATGAAAACCGCTCAAGCAAGACTTGGGCTTCCTCAAACAACTGCAAAGCAAAATCGTCGGGATAGCCTTGCTCATAAACCACCCTTTTTATCCCGCTATTAATGATAAGCTTGGCGCATATGACGCACGGCTGGTGCGTGCAATACATAGTGGCTTGGTTTATGGATATTCCCAGCCTTGCCGCCTGAACAATGGCGTTTTGCTCGGCGTGCACGGCGTAGCAAATCTCGTGCCTTGTGCCGCTTGGGATATTGCGCTGTTCTCGCAAGCAATAGCCCCTTTCGGCGCACGACTCGATGCCGCTGCCCGCGCCGTTGTAGCCCGTGGCGATAATGCGCTTGTCCTTGACTATTACCGCGCCGATTTGACGGTTGGGTCTTATGCAAGACGACCACGAACTGACAAGATGTGCGACTTGCATAAATCTATTATCCCATTTCAAAATATTTGCGTCTTTTTCCAAAATCATTATACTAAAAGTATATCAGAAAATGCGGTTTTTCGCATAAGTTTGCGCTTGATTTTGCATATTTTATGTAAATTAAACGCTAGCATTTTTTTATTCTATATTGTATAATATCTTTTGGTTTTTGGTAGAATATACCAAAGATCAGTTTTTCTCAATTTTAGTAAAAAATATACCTAATATAAAGGAGGAGGTAATAATCTATGAAGATTAAGCCTTTATTTGACAAAATTGTTATCGAGGCTATTGAGCCCGAAGAAAAGACCAAAAGCGGCATAGTTTTGCCTAACACAGCGCAAGAAAAGCCTCAACTTGCCAAAGTTATCGCCGTAGGACCCGGCGGGCTTGTGGACGGAAAAGAAGTTGTTATGCAAGTAAAAGTCGGCGACAAAGTTTTGTATAGCAAGTATGCCGGAAGCGAGTTCAAAATTGACGGCAAAGAAGTTACTATCTTACGCCAAAGCGATGTATTGGCAATAGTGGAATAATTTTTTAAACTAAAATTTTGGAAAAAGGAGATGTAAGATATGGCAAAAGAGATTAAAACAGGTTTGCAAGCGCGTCAAGCCCTTGAAGTCGGCGTGGACGCTTTAGTAAATACCGTCAAAATTACTCTCGGACCCAAGGGACGAAATGTAGTTTTAGATAGAAAGTTTGGTTCGCCTCTTATCACTAACGACGGCGTTACTATCGCCAAAGAAATTGAGTTGGCCGACCCGTTTGAAAACATGGGCGCTCAGCTTGTGAAAGAAGTGGCGACCAAGACCAACGATGTGGCGGGCGACGGAACAACAACCGCGGCGCTGCTCGCTCAAATAATCATCAAGCAAGGTCTAAAGAATATCGCGGCGGGCGCTAACCCCATTATTATAAGAAAGGGCATATTTAAGGCGACCGAGACCGTTGTAAACGAACTCAAAAAGATAAGCAAGCCCATTGACTCAAAAGATTCTATAAGCCACGTGGCTTCCAACTCGGCGGGCGACGAGGAAGTAGGCAAGATTATATCCGAAGCTATGGAAAAGGTCGGAAACGACGGCGTTATTACCGTAGAAGAAAGCAAGACTATGAAGACCGAGCTTAACATAGTAGAGGGAATGCAATTTGACAGAGGTTACGCTTCGCCTTATATGGTTACTAACTCCGAAAAAATGGAAGCTGTTTTGGAAGACCCTTTGATTTTGATAACCGACAAAAAGATAAGCAATATCCAAGAACTTTTGCCCATACTAGAACAAGTCGTTCAAAGCGGCAAAAAGTTATTGATTATCGCCGAAGATATAGAAGGCGAGGCTTTGGCTACCTTGATTTTGAACAAGCTTAGAGGCTCGTTTACCTGCGTGGCTGTAAAAGCGCCTGGGTTTGGCGATAGGCGCGAGGCAATGCTTCAAGACATCGCTATCTTGACAGGCGGTCAAGTTATTACCGAAAAGTTGGGTCTTGAGCTCAAAAACGCCAAGCTAGACCAACTCGGCAAGGCAAGACAAGTCAAGGTTGACAAAGACAATACCACTATCGTAGAAGGCGCGGGCTCCAAAGAAGATATCCAAGCCCGAATAAAAGCTATCAAGGCTCAGATTGAGGAAACCACAAGCGACTACGACAGAGAAAAACTACAAGAACGCCTAGCCAAGCTTGCGGGCGGAGTAGCTGTTATCAATGTGGGCGCCGCTACCGAAGTGGAAATGAAAGAGAAAAAGCTCCGCATAGAAGACGCTTTGGCGGCTACCCGCGCGGCTGTGGAAGAAGGCATAGTGCCCGGCGGCGGCGTGGCTTTGCTTGCGGCTATTCCCGCTTTGACCAAGCTTGTTTCTAAGCTAGAAGGCGACGAAAAGACAGGCGCGGCTATTGTGCTTAAAGCTATTGAAGCGCCTATCAAGCAAATCGCTGAAAACGCCGGCGTGGATGGCGGCGTGATTATAGACAAGGTGCTAGACGCCAATACTCCCAACTTCGGTTATGACGCGTTAAAGGGCGAATATGGAGATATGGTGGCTAAGGGCATTATTGACCCGACCAAAGTTACCCGCTCAGCTTTGCAAAACGCGGCAAGCGTGGCGGCTGCGTTCTTGACGACCGAAGCGGTTGTCGCCGAGATTCCCGAAAAGACGCCTCAGGCTCCCGCGGCAGGCGGCGGAATGGATGGAATGTATTAATAAAAAACCAAAAGGGACAGAAACAGAAAATCTGTCCCTTTTTTAATACGCTTTATTATAAACTTCAGTTTTTTTTAATACGCTGCATTAAAAAAATTTCTAGCGAGATAATCAAGAGTGTCAGAATTATCGCTATAAAATGTTATATAAGGAGCGTAAAGGTATAAATTTCCCCAATTAATATATTGGACATCGCAATAAACATAGCAATCGAAGAAATAATAGCCAAAAACCCACATATCAAAATAAAGCTCGCAAGTTCGCGGATTGATTACAAGCTCGGCAATCGGTATTTGAAGCGTCATAAAAGCAAGCGATGAGATTTTTATTATTGGCTTGCCTTTATATTCCGCGGGGATGATTATTTTGGTTTGGTAACAGTCGTTTTTTAATCCTTTGATAATATATCCTTCATTAGTTTCCTCAAATTCAAACACATTTATAATCTTGACGCGATAATAACAAGTCATATCCTCGTAATTAATTACAAGTTCCAGATTGTCATTTTCAACGCTTGAGTCAAAGCCCGAAACCATATCTTTGGTTAGCGCTATAAGTTCTTCGGGATAAAATTCGTCATATCTGTATTTGACTTTAATTGCTCCGCCCGATACATCTAGTTCCTCGCCTAGATAATACTCGGTTTTGGGATAGCAGATAAGTTCAATTTTAGATACTATCTTGGACGAATCTAAGACAATGACATCGATATCACAAGCCTTGACTTCGCCATTATGATTGTATAATATAGTCAAAATTTGATTGCCTACAAAAGACTTATCATACCCGTCTATTCGCGCGTCTTCCAAATATATTTTTTCGGTTGTATCATTGTCATAATATAAAAGCAATTCAACTTGAGTGTTTAACTCTTCCATATATTGATATTCTTTTTGATAACTAACAGCCTCTATATGAGTCAAAGTCTTAGCTCTTATCTCAATCTCAAAAGAAGTTTTCCAATCCCTAAAATAGACTTTTAGTTCTTGCCTGCCTAGCCTATTCATATCATATTCTCGTAGGTGTTGGGGGCTTAAGCCAATGGTTTCAAAATCCCCGTTGTTATAAAGAATCTTTATGGCAACGCTTCCAAAATCCAAACTTTGCCCTTCTATATATTCTGTTTTTGTGTTGATTGCTTCTATTTTGGTAATATGCGCCCATTTGGCGAACAGCTTAAAATCATCTTGAGGCGAATAACTTTCTATATCAAATTCTTTCTCAAAATCTTTATCCAAAAACCAGCCGTCAAACTTATGCCCAATTTTGCTAGGAATGGGCAAGTCTTTAGTTTGTTTTAAATCGTTAAAATCTAGCGAATCAAAAACATCGTCGCAAAAGGTTTCAAAACTAACTTTAATAGGCGATTTTTGAACATACAAATCCAAATCGCGCGCTGGCATCAAAAACCCGTCTTCATATAAAATATCGACGTCTTGGCTTTCGCTGTAACCAATCAGCTTAAACCCTTCTAGGTAACAAAAGCTACGCAGCAAAACGGGCGAGTTGTATTCCGCCGTTGCGCCGATAGGCTCGCTTGACCCGTCGTATAGATTAATAGTATATTTCTTGGGCGTCCATTTTGGATACAGGGTGACATCTTGTTTTAAGTTTTTTAAATCGTCCTCGTCGCAGCGGTTTTGAAAGTTACAATCAAAATACCATCCCTCAAAATCATAGCCTTCTTTTTGGGGCTCGGGCAAATCTAAAGACTGGTCCTTTTTGACAATGGCATATTTTTCTTGGTTATGGAAATAGACTTTTACGCCGCTTTGGCTTGAGCAACCTAAAACCCAAATAATCGCCAAAAATAAGAACAACCAAAAAAAGCGCTTGTTAGGCATTATGTCCCCTTTCGCGATGGATTACTAACAATACGCTTTTAAATTACAATTTTAGACAAAATATTACAAAGGCTAACGCAAAAAACGAATATTTAAAAACATTTATTTTGATAAAGCCAAACTTATAGTTAAAAAATTTCAATATCAGTCTTTAAAGCTTTTGTAAATATCAAAAATTTGATAAATAATAAAGAACACAAAATACGCGCCAATCACAGCGTATGAGCAAGTAAAAAACTC